>NZ_FRXO01000004.1:300000-567156 GCF_900148505.1 Pseudoxanthobacter soli DSM 19599
GGAGAACTGCGAAAAATCAGCCCTTTGCAGGCCGTTCTTGCCATCGAGCGTGACGTTGCCGACGATGGAGACGCCATCCGCCGCAAGGTTGAGCCGGGACAGCGTGACGATGCCGTCCTTCTCGCTCATGTCGAATGTCGCCAGCGCGGCCACGCCCGGCCCCTTGGTCCAGCCGATGCCCGGAATGGTCAGGCTCGCCTTCTTGAGATCGATGGTGAACGACTTCGTGCCGTCGGAATTGTCGACCATCGTCGCGCCGACCGGACCGGTCAGGAGGCCGCCATAATCGAGGCCACGCGCCTTGCGGTCGGCCTCGCTGAGTTCCACCGTCACCCCGCTATGCCCGGGCGCGGCGTCGGGGCCGATGGGCTGGCTCAGATCGACCTTCGCCGCCAGTCCATCGATGTTGGCGGTTCCCTTGAGCGTCAGGTTGGTCGTATCGGCCTTGATGTCGACCGTGGCGTCCTTGATCACATGGTCCTTGATGGGGGACGAACTCGAAACGTCCTGCAGCGCCGCGTCGATCTTCCACTTGATCAGCGTGCGGTCGATGACGTTCTCCATCGGGCCGGAAAGCCAGAACGTCACCTTGGCCTGCCCGGAAACCGCGGCGGGGTCGATGCCGAGCGGCTTCATGGCGCTGATGGGTTCGTCGTCGGCGAGCGTCGCGATGCCTGCGGCTGCCCCGGAAATGGTGCCTGAGATCGTCGCATCGAGATGCCGGGTGCGCAGATCGCTCGTGACCACGGTGACGTCGGTCACGGCGAGCGGGCCGCCGCGAGCGGCCTCGGTGGTCGCGGTCGCCACCTTGGCGGTGAGGATGTTGTTGTCCATGTTCAGTGTGCCGACGCCGTTGGTGGCGATCGGCAGCTTCGGGGGAAGCTTCATGGAGGCATTCTCGAACGTCATGTCGAGATGCGCCGGGGTGGCGTCGGGTGAGACCGTCGTCGGGTCGCTGTCGAAGTCGAGCGGCGTCATCCGCAGCCGCATCGTGGCGGTCGGGATCACGCCATCGATGATGTTCTCGATGACCCATTTCCGGCCCGGCGTGACGATGAAGCTCGGCCATAACCGGATGAACATCGAATAGGCGACATTGGTGAGCTGCCCGTCGAAGCGACCGCGTGGGCCGTTCGGACCGAAGTCGAACGCGCCGGAGGCCTCGGCCCGCTGGTCGCCCGCCGTCGCCTCGATCTTGCTGAGAACGAGGCTGCGCGTCGCCGGGTCGACAGTGCCTTGCACCACCGCGCTCTGGAGGATCGCGGGATCGCCGGGGATGTCGACCGGCGCGAAACGGGCTCTCGGCAGGGTGAGGTCGAACGTCCACCGCGGATTATCGGCATCCGGCGCCCGCACCGTGCCTGCAAGCGTCACCTCCGAACCGCCGAACAGGATCGGCGACGGCGTAATGGCGATGTCGCCTTCCGCCGGGCGCCATGCGACCGCGATATCGGCACGCTGGAGAAAGGTACCGTCCTCGCCGAGGCGAATATAGCCGCCGCCGACATTGAGCGACGCCGTGAAGCCGGTTGCCTTGCCGGTCGCATCGAACCGGCCTTCCGCCTTGGGGGCGATCGTCAGGTCCTGAGAAACGAAATTGAGGCCGAGGAGCGAGGCGATGCCGACGTCTTCCGCATCGACCTTGACCACGGTGGTGCCGTTCTGGGCGATCCGCGAGAACGAGGCTGTCCATTGCTGCCGGTCCAGCATCGAGACGAGACGGCCGCGAAGCTCCCCGCCCGCAGCTGCGGCAACGGTGATGGCGGTGCTGTCGAGCACCAGCGGCGGCGCCTCGGGCTGCTGGCGCGGCACTTCCAGCCGGCCGCCGACCAGCGTGACCTGTTCCAGGCCACGGTCGTAGGCGAGCGTCGCGACACGCTCGAGACGTTCGTTCAGGAGTTCGAGCAGGGCGACCGGTTCCGGACGGCGGAACGTCGCCGGCTGCAAGACGGCGAACTTCACGTTCGGCGACTCGATGGCGATCGAATGAACCTTGAGCCCCGCCCCGACCAGGAAGGCTGTGGCATCGATATCGAACGTGATGCGCCGGATCGAGGCGTTCGCGACCGGCCCCGACATCGAGACGTCGTTGAGATACATCACCAGGCCATGCTGCCAGCCGATGGAGACCTCGGCGCTGCCTATGGCAGCCTTGCCCTCCCTGCCGACCAGCGTCTGGAGCACGGATTCCACTTCGCTGCGAAGCATGTCGACGCGGAATGGCCCGACGACGAAGGCGACAGCGAGCAGCGCCACCGGCACGCCGACGAACAGACCCGCGCAGGCACCCGAGAGGTGGAACCACATGCGGCGGCGACGGCGCCTGCGGTGGGCGTGGGCATGGGCCGAGTCCGCATGCCCATCAGCGTCGGCGCCTGCCCCTTTCGCCTTGTGGCCGGCCTTCCGGGCCTTGTGGGCCCCATGCGTGGCCTCATGGGCCTTGTTGGAAGCCTCATGCGCCTTGTGCGCTGCCTTGTGAGGCTCGTGGGCCTTGTGGCCAGCCTCATGAGGCTTGTGGGTGGCGTCGGATTTGTGGTCAGCCTCGCGCTTAATCGGCTTCACGGCGTCTTCGACGATGTTCGCAGGCTCATCGGAGGACGACGTTCCGGACCCGGGCCGTGCCGGATCGCCGGCCGACGGAGGCGCGGTTGCCGGTCCGCCGCCGTTTTCCGGTGCAGCGTTGCCGGGGCCGGCGGCGGAATCGGCAGGCGCCATCGCCGCTTCCAAAGGAGCGTCTTCGACCGAGCGCGCCGGATCGACCCGCTGCCGCGAGGCGTCGCCGCCCTTCGGTTCTTCGGGTGGCTGCTCCATCGGCCCCTTCAAGACTGTTGCCATCTGCCGAAGCCGCTTCCGGACGAAGCGATGCTCATCGGATGCACGCGGCCGGACGGCATGAAGCGCCTCGACGCTGGAAACTTGGACGCCATCGACACCCTTCGTCAACCATCGTGGACTGGAGGCATCATGTTCCCCACAGTCGCGTTCCCGACACCTAGAGCTTGAACACGCCGGCCGGCTCATGGTTCAAGCGAAAGCGGACAATTCGCCGTCCGTGCCGCGTGAACGAGGCCCCATCATGACCGCATCGAAGAAGACCGTTTCGAAGCCCGCCGAGGCGGCTGCCGCCGGCGACGACTTCATCCCCGTGGTGCTGGAACCCGGCACGGTCGCGCCGGACTTCGCCCTGCCTGCCGAAGGCGGCCCGCTCAGGCTCTCGGACCTGCGGGGCAAGCCGGTCGTGGTCTATTTCTACCCCAAGGACGATACCTCCGGCTGCACGCGCGAGGCGCTGGATTTCTCCGCGCTCACCCCCCAGTTCGCCGCCGCGGGCGCCACCGTGATCGGGATTTCGCCCGACTCCGTTGCAAGCCACACGAAATTCAAGGCGAAGCACGATCTCGCGGTCGCCCTCGCCTCCGACGAAACGACGGAAACGTGCCTCGCCTATGGCGTGTGGGCGCGGAAATCGATGTACGGGCGCAGCTACATGGGCGTCGAGCGCTCGACGTTCCTGATCGACGCCGAGGGGCGGATCGCGACGGTCTGGCGCAAAGTGAAGGTGCCCGGCCATGCCGAGGCGGTGCTGAAAGCCGTAGAGGCCCTGTGAACGCCGCGACGGAGACGCCGGCCTCGCTCGCCGCAGCCGCGCGCGGCATCGTCGCCGCGTGCGAGCCGGCAGAGAAGACCGCGCGGGCGCGTGTCGCCGCTGCCGCCTGGCGGGAGGGGCGGCTTTCGCTCGCCCGCCCGACGCTCGATCCGCCGGCGCCCGATCGTCCGGGCCGGCCGGAGCGCCCCGTGCTGCTGGCGCCGCGCGATATGCCGAAACGCTCGCTGCCGAATCGCGGCGAGGCATCGGACAAAGGCCGCATCGGGCTGCTGCATGCCCTCGCCCACATCGAACTCAACGCGGTCGATCTCGCCTGGGACATCGTCGGCCGCTTCGCGCACCTGCCGATGCCGCGCGCCTTCTATGATGACTGGGTGCGCGTCGGCACCGAGGAAGCCACGCATTTTACGCTGATCTCGGAGCGGCTGCAGCGCCTCGGCGCCGCCTATGGCGATCTGCCCGCTCATGACGGGCTGTGGCAGGCGGCGCAGGAGACCGGCCATGACCTTGCTGCCCGCCTCGCCATCGTGCCGCTGGTGCTCGAAGCGCGGGGCCTCGACGTGACGCCGCCGATGATCGAACGGGCGAAGGAGACCGGCGACGACGACACGGCTGCGATCCTGGAGATCATCTATCGGGACGAGAAGGGCCACGTCGCCATCGGCGCCAAGTGGTTCCGCTTCATCTGCGACCGCGACGGGCTGGTTCCCGAGCCGACCTTCCACACGCTCGTGCGCCGGCATTTCCGCGGCGGGCTGAAGCCGCCGTTCAACGATCGCGCCCGTTCGGAGGCCGGCCTGACACCCGGCTTCTACCGCCCGCTCGCCGTGGTGACGCGCGGCTGACGACCTGGGAAGGCGGTCAGTAAAGGCCGTCGGTCTGGGCGAGAAGGTCGTCGATCGATTGTGGCGGCGGAGGCGGCGGCAAGCCGACCGAACTGCCCGGCAGCGCCACCTGTTCCACCGGCTGCGGCGGCGGAAGGTCCGGAGCGGCCTGCGGCGTCGACGGCGGCGGCAGCGCGATCGGCATCCGGCGCTGGGACGCGACCGCGATCGAGACGGGTGCGGCGGGCCGGGTCGACGTGCGCGCCACGACCGTGGTGCCGCCGTGATAGTAGAACGCGTTGCCGCCGGCGATGGTGACGTAGTTGAGGCGCGGCCGCGGATAGCTCGTATCCGCCGTGTGGAAGTGCATCACCCCGCGCAGACCTGGATAGCGCTGCCCCGACAGCACGGCATTGGCGACCTTGGTGGCGCGGACCTTGGCCTTGCCCGTCATCGGCTTGCGAAGGACGCCAGGCGCGAACTGCTTGGGCTGGCCGACGACGCCACAGATGGAGCGGGGATAGCGGCCGGAATTGACGCGGTTCATCACCACCGTGCCGACAGCGAACATGCCGGCTTCGCTCGAGCGGTTCGATTCGAAATACATGGCGCGCGCGAGGCATTCCCGCTCGTCCATAGCGGGAAACAGGCCGCATCCGCCGAGACTTGCCGCGCCGATCACCACCCACAGGATGGCCGGAATGCGCCATCGAGACCGTTCCATGCTGCCATTGTGCCGCGCGGGGGTTAACAGCCTCTGAGTCGCAGCGGCATCGGCAGGCTTTGTCGACGGCCGGCCAACGGCAGGGTGAATCGGCGGTCAACGCCGCCCTGTCGGCCCCGCCACATCCATGTGGCGCGGATGCAACCTATCGGCGGCAGAAACATTGGTTCGGTGCAACGCTTCCAGAACCAGAGGGGCAAGAAGCCAATGTCGAGCGAGAAGACATCCACCGTTTCGTTTTCCTCCCGCCGTCGCTGGGCTGCGGCCCTGGTGCTGGTCGCCGCGGGCATCGGTCTCGCGGCCTGCGGAAACACCATCCGGGGCGCCGGCCAGGACATGAGCAACAACGGCCAGGCGATCCAGAATACCGCCAGAGACATCACGCAATAAAAAAGGGGGCGAGAGCCCCCTTCCTCATTCTCCCGGTCTAGCCCGCGCTCAGTCGATGTCGGAGACTTCCGCATCGGCGCCGCCGCCGATGCGCTTGACCAGCGCCGCTTCCATGAACGGATCGAGGTCGCCGTCCAGAACATCGTCCGGGGCGGTGCTCTCCATCCCGGTGCGCAGATCCTTCACGAGCTGATAGGGCTGCAGCACATAGGAGCGGATCTGGTGGCCCCAGCCGATGTCCGTCTTGGACGCCTGCTCGGCCATCGCCTTTTCCTCGCGCAGCTTCAGTTCGCGCTCGTAGAGCCGCGCGCGCAGCATCTGCCACGCGGTCGCGCGGTTCTTGTGCTGCGAGCGCTCGTTCTGACAGGCCACCGCGATGCCGGTCGGGATGTGGGTCAGTCGAACCGCGGAATCGGTCGTGTTGACGTGCTGTCCGCCCGAACCGGAGGAACGGTAGGTATCCGTGCGGACGTCGCTTTCATTGATCTCGATCTGGATCGAGTCGTCGACGACCGGATAGACCCACACGCTCGCGAACGACGTCTGGCGCCGGGCGTTGGCATCGAACGGCGAAATGCGCACCAGCCGATGCACGCCGGATTCCGTCTTCAGCCAGCCATAGGCGTTCTCGCCGGTAACTTCGATCGTGGCGGACTTCACGCCGGCCTGTTCGCCGGCCTGCTCCTCGATCAGCGCCACCTTGAAGCCGTGCTGTTCGGCCCAGCGGGTGTACATCCGGAGCAGCATCAGCGCCCAGTCCTGGCTTTCGGTGCCACCGGCGCCGGCGTGGACTTCGAGATAGCTGTTGTTGCCGTCCGCCTCGCCCGAAAGAAGCGCCGCGATCTGCCGCTTGGCGAGATCCGCCTTCAGCGTGCGCAACTGGCCCTCGGCGTCGTCGACCACGGACGGCTCGTCCTCGGCCTCGCCGAGTTCGATCAGCCCGACCGCGTCGTCGAGTTCCTGGGACAGCCGCGTCACCGCGGTGATCTGGGACTCGAGCCGCTGGCGCTCGCGCATCAGCTTCTGGGCCTTCTCCGGATCGTTCCAGAGATCGGGCGATTCAGCCAGGGCATTCAGTTCCAGGAGGCGCTTGTTTGCAGCATCCCAGTCAAAGATGCCTCCTCAGCAGGCTTATGGCCTGCTGGATTTCGTCGACCATGTTCTGGGCTTCCGCGCGCATTGCGGATCGATTCCTCTGTTGCGGCCGATTTTGATATCCGAGCGGAATCAAGGCCGTGCCGGGAAAAGCCATCGCCGGAGAAGCGGCTGGCGAGGTCGCGGACCATAGCCACAGGGGCCCGCCCTGTAAACCCGGCGGGCGACCGGAAAGGGACCGGCGGACGGCCTCAGTAGAGGCCGCCGGTTCCGGAATAGACGGCCTTCTCCTGCTCGGCGGTCGCCCGCTTCGGCTGGGAATCGCCGCCCATGCCGTCGATGAACGAGAACCCGCCCTCGCCCGGCGCGGTGCCCGGCTTGAACGCCTCGATGATCGCGCCGCCCGTGCCGGCCGACACGCGGCGGCCGGTGATGCGGTCGATCGGGACCAGCGTCAGGCCGTCCGGCACGCGGAAGGCGACCGCCGGCTTGTCGGCGAGGGCTTCCTTCATGAAGTTCGCGAAGATCGGCGCGGCGAGAACGCCGCCGGTGGCGCCATGGCCCATGTCGCGCGGCTGGTCGTAGCCGATGAACACGCCGGCCACGAGATCCGGCGAGAAACCGAGGAACCAGGCATCCTTGGAATCGTTGGTGGTGCCGGTCTTGCCCGCGATGGGCTTGCCGACGACCTTCACCGCCGTGCCGGTGCCGCGCTGCACCACGCCTTCCATCATCGAGGTGATCTGGTAGGCGGTCATCGGGTCGAGGATCTGCTCGGCGTTGTCGACCAGCGTCGGCTCGTCCTGGTCCTGCCAGATCTCCGCCGAGCAGCCTTCGCAGATGCGCTCGTCGTGCTTGTAGATGGTGTTGCCGAACCGGTCCTGGATGCGGTCGATCAGCGTCGGCACGACCTTCTTGCCGCCGTTCGCGATGATCGCGTAGGCGGTCGTCATGCGCAGCACGGTGGTCTCGCCCGCGCCGATGGCCATCGGCAGATAGGGCGGCAGGTTGTCGTAGATGCCGAAGCGCTTGGCATATTCAGAGACGAGCGGCATGCCGATTTCGTTGGCGAGCCGGATCGTCATCAGATTGCGCGAGCGCTCGATGCCGAGGCGGAGCGTCGAGGGACCGGCGAACTTGCCGCCGTAGTTCTTCGGGCTCCAGGTGCCGCCGTTGCCGTCGGGGAACGAGATCGGGGCGTCGAGCACCACGGTCGCCGGCGTGTAGCCGTTGTCGAGCGCGGCCGAATAGACGAACGGCTTGAACGACGAGCCGGGCTGGCGCCACGCCTGGGTGGCGCGGTTGAACTCGCTCTGGGCGTAGGAGAAGCCGCCGACGAGGGCGAGCACACGGCCGGTGTGGGGGTCCATCGCGACGAGCGCGCCGGACACTTCCGGCACCTGCCGCAGACGCCACTCGCCGTCGACGTCGCCGTCGACCTTCTCGACATAGACGACGTCGCCGACCTGCAGCATGTCGCTGAGCTTCGAGGCGGGCCGGGTCGGCTTGTCGCCCTTGCCGTCCTTCATGCGCTTCCAGGCGACGTCCTTGCGCAGGATGCGTCCGCGCTCGCGATCGGTCACCAGCCGGCCGGAGCCGTCGCGCGCGGGCTGCAGGCCGATCTCCGCTTCGTCGGCACCGACCGAGAGCACCACGGCCACGCGCCACTCCGGAACGTCGTAGAGCGCGGGAACGTCGCCGATCTTGGAGCCCCAGTCCTCGCCCGGCGTGAAGTCGACATGGGTGACCGGGCCGAGCCACGAACCGCGCGTCACGTCGAACTTCGTCAGGCCGGCGTTCAGCACGCGGCGCGCCATTTCCTGCATCTTGGGATCGAGGCTGGTGCGCACCGACAGGCCGCCGCCATAGAGCCGCTTCTCGCCATAGAGCTCCGCGATCTTGCGGCGCACTTCCTCGGCGAAATAATCGGCGGCGAACATGTGCGGGGCCGCGTCGCGGGTCATCACGTCGAGCGGCTCGGCCTTGGCCTCGGTCGCCTGGGCGGCGGTGATCATGCCGTCCTCGGCCATGCGGTCGATCACCCAGTTGCGGCGTTCGACGGCCCGGTCGTGATAGCGGAACGGATTGTAGTTGTTCGGCGCCTTCGGCAGCGCGGCGAGATAGGCCGCCTGGGCGACGGTCAGCTCCTGCACCGACTTGCCGAAATAATCGAGCGCGGCGGCGGCGACGCCGTACGAACCGCGGCCGAGATAGATCTCGTTCAGGTAGAGCTCGAGGATCTTGTCCTTCGAATAGGCCTGTTCCAGCCGGAAGGACAGGATCAGCTCCTTCAGCTTGCGCTCAATGCTGACCTCGTTGGTCAGGAAGAAGTTCTTCGCCACCTGCTGGGTGATGGTCGAGGCGCCGATGGGGCGCTTGCCGCTGCCCTGGTTGCGGTAGTTGGTGATGAGCGCGCGGATGATGCCGACCGGGTCGACGCCGGTGTGGTGGTAGAACGTCTTGTCCTCGGCGGCGAGGAACGCGTTCTTCACGAGGTCCGGGATGGTCTGGATCGGCAGGAACAGGCGACGCTCGATCGAATATTCAGCGACGAGACTGCCGTTGGAGGCATGGACGCGCGTCATCACCGGCGGCTCGTAGCGGCGCAGCGCGGTGTAGTCGGGCAGCGAAGCGGAGATGTGGGAAACGTAAAGTCCAATCGCGCCCGCGGCGATGAGCACGAGGACGATGCCGATCCCGAAGATGTATCCGATGGAACGCAGGATGAAGGTCATCGCAACGGCTCGCTACCAAAAGGGGCTCTCAGCGGCCGCGATGCACGCGCATCGGCCCTGCTCTTTTCCGGCCGTTCCGTCGCGGCCCACCCCGCCGTTCGCGCGCACGGGGAACCTGTTCGCGGCATTCCGCGCTCCGCAAAACGGCACCCTTGCAGACGACGCGCCGACTTCGCGGCTGAGTTAAGCCCCCGGCCGTCGCTTGGCAAGGCCACGGAATGCCGGGAGTTGCGCTGCGTTGCAGGATAGCAACGAACCGTCTCCATCAAAACTCCCCTTTCGCCCGCAGCGGCCGCGCACGCGATGAAAGCGTCGTGCCGTCCGATGGGTTCCGGAAGGGGAACCGCCGGTCCGGGGAATCTCGACGGACCGTCATCCACCACCGGCAGCATCCGGTTTCCGCGCAACCTGTGGCGCGAAGAAGGCGTCGATGGCATCGACCATCGCGTCGGTCGTCTTCTCCCGCCACGCGGGGTTCGTCAGGTCGGCCGTATCCTCGGCGTTGGTCAGATAGCCGAGTTCAACGAGTACCGAGGGGACGTCGTGCGCCCGCAGCACCATGAAGCCGGCGGCGCGCTGGGGGTTGACCGTGAGATGCGTCGCCTTGCCGAGGTCGGCGACGAGTTCGCCCGAAAAGCGGTGGGAGAAGTTGCGGGTTTCGCGGCGGGCGAGATCGACCAGGATGTCGGTGACGATATCCGACGTCTCCGGCAGGTCGACGCCGGCGATGATGTCCGACTTGTTCTCGAGCGCCGCGACGGCCGCCGCCTCGGCATCCGAGGCGCGGTCGGACACCGTGTAGACGGTCGCGCCGCGCACATAATCCTGCGGGGCGGAATCGGCGTGGATCGAGATGAAGAGCGCCGCCGCGTGTCCACGGGCGATCTCCACGCGCCTGCCGAGCGACAGGAACGTGTCGTCGTCCCGGGTCAGCATCACGAGGAAACGCCCGGAAGCATCGAGCTTCTCCTTGAGGCGGCGGGCGAAGGGCAGCGTGATGTCCTTCTCCTTCACGCCGCTGGGAGAGATCGCGCCGGTATCGATGCCGCCATGGCCGGGATCGAGCACGATGACGGGCAGCGCAGCGGAAGCGACGACGGGCGCGCCGCCGCCTTCGGCGTGGCTGGAGGGGCGCTCGGCCCGTGCCCTGGCGACCGCCGCGGCGAAGGCCTTCTCGCTGGTCTTCACGAGGTCGACCACGAGGCGGGCCGGCTGCCCGTCCTCTGGTGCGAGCACGAAGGACTTGTCGATCGCGACGGGGCCCGTGGTGTCGATCACGATGCGCGACTTGCCCGGCGCGATCAATCCGTAGCGCCAGCGCGCGATCAGGCCGCGACCCTCCTCGCCGGTTCCCGCCGGCAGGTCGAACCGCATCTCCGGCAGGTCGACCACCACGCGAGCCGGATCGGCGAGGGGAAAGGCGCCGAGGCGCACGGGCGCGGAGAGATCGAGCACGAGGCGGGTGCGCTCGCCATCACCGGCGATGCGCGCACCGACGGCATGAACCTCGCCCCCGCCCGATGTGCTTTGTGCCTGCGCGGCATCCTGAGCCTGCAGGGCATCCGGCGCCTGTGCCGTATCCTGCGCCGACGCCGCCTCGGCCGCGATCATGCAGGCGGCGGGTGCGAGCGACGCCGCGAGCGCGACGACGGCCAGAAGCCTCGATGCGGCGATGAAAACCCCGCGCAAGCGTTCCTCCGATTTCGAAGCCGCATTCTGAGCGGACATGACCCTGCCGGAGACGGATCGCGATCCGGCAGCGGCTCTCATTGGCCGCAGCGGGTGCCAGAGGTCAAGTCCGGCCGCTCTGCCGCCGCATCGCGACGCGCCGCCGGGGCGCTCCCCGGCCGGCATCGCGCGACAAGTCTGCGCCGGCCTTCCTAACAATCGGTTCCGGCGGCGCTGTCCCGAGCCCATCTACCGCGAGGCGCGGATGACCTGGATGTCGAGATCGCGGATCTTCTTGCGCAGTGTGTTGCGGTTGACCCCGAGGAGTTCAGCCGCCTTGATCTGGTTGCCCCGCGTCGCGGCCAGCGCCGCGCCGATCAGCGGATATTCGACGTCCTTCAGGATGCGGTGATAGAGGCCGGGCGGCGGCAGGTCGTCGCCGAACTCGGAGAAATAGTCCGTGAGGTGGCGCTCGACCGCGGCCGAAAGGGTCTCATCGTTCGAGGGCACATCGCTGGTCTGGTTCGGCTGCGGCGGCTCCAGCTCGGAATCGATCAGGTTCGCGGTGATCACGTCCTGCGGATAGAGCGCCGTCAGGCGGCGGACGAGATTTTCGAGCTCTCGCACATTGCCGGGCCAGCGGTAATGCTTCAGCCGCTCCAGGGCATCGGTCTCGATCTGCTTGGAGGGAAGCCCCTCCTTCTCGCTCTGGGTGAAGAAGTGGCGGACGAGATCGGGGATGTCCTCCGACCGTTCGCGCAGCGGCGGCAGCCGGATCGGCACCACGTTGAGGCGGAAGAACAGATCCTCGCGGAACAGACCCTGGTTGATCAGGGTGCGCAGGTCCTTGTTGGTGGCGGCGACGATGCGGACGTTGGTGCGGATTGGGGTGCGGCCGCCGACCGTGGTGTACTCGCCCTGCTGGAGCACGCGCAGCAGCCGCGTCTGGGCTTCCATCGGCATGTCACCGATCTCGTCCAGGAACAGCGTGCCGCCCTCGGCCTGTTCGAACCGGCCGACATTGCGGCTGGAGGCACCGGTAAACGCGCCCTTCTCGTGGCCGAACAGCTCCGACTCGATCAGGTCGCGCGGGATCGCCGCCATGTTGATGGCGACGAACGGGCCGTTGCGGCGCTTGCCGTAATCGTGCAGCGCGCGGGCCACCAGTTCCTTGCCGGTGCCGCTCTCGCCCATGATCATGACCGTGAGATCGGTCTGCATCAGACGGGCGAGGATGCGGTAGATATCCTGCATCGCCGGCGAGCGGCCGACGAGCGGCATGTTCTCGCCCACGTCCTCCGCGGACATCAGGTTGCGGCGCGCCTTGGGCTCGGCGAGCGCACGGCCGACGATGGAGATCAACTCCTTCAGATCGAAGGGTTTGGGCAGATATTCATAGGCGCCGCGCTCCGAGGCACGGATCGCGGTCATGAAGGTATTCTGCGCGCTCATGACCACGACCGGAAGCTCCGGGCGGATCTTCTTGATGCGCGGCAGCAGGTCGAACGCGCTCTCGTCCGGCATCACCACGTCGGTGATGACGAGATCGCCCTCGCCCTGTGCCACCCAGCGCCAGAGCGTGGCCGCGTTGGAGGTGAGCCGCACTTCATAGCCGGCGCGGGAAAGCGCCTGGTTGAGCACGGTCCTGATGGCGGAGTCGTCGTCCGCGACGAGGATCTTGCCGTTCGACATACTTGAGCGCCCGCGCGGGCCTCCTCGCTGGAGCACCGGCCGTCCGCATCCGCGGCGCGGCCGGCCAGGTCATTCTACGGCTTCAGCCGCCGGTATCGCCGTGGTTCACGGCGACCGGCTTGCCGCCCGTGGCGGTGAAAGCAGGCATCAGCACCCGGAACACAGTGCGCCGAGGCTGGGATTCGCATTCGATGACGCCGCCGTGGTCGCCGACGATCTTGGCCACGAGAGCGAGGCCGAGGCCGGTACCGTTGGGCTTCGTCGTCACGAACGGATCGAACAGGTGCGGCAGCAGATCCGGCGGCACGCCGGGGCCGTTGTCGCGCACGCAGAATTCAAGCGGCAGGCTGACCTTCTGGCGGCTGCCGGGCACCGAAAGCCGCACGCCGGGGCGGAAAGCCGTCGACAGCACGATCTCGCCGTCCGGGTCCGGCCCGATCGCTTCCGCGGCATTCTTCAGGAGATTGAGGAACACCTGGATGAGCTGGTCGCGGTTGGCATGGACCGGCGGCAGCGAGGGATCGAACTCCGCCACGATGCGGATGTTGCGGGCGAAGCCGGACAGCGCAATGCGCTTCACGTGGTCCAGCACGACGTGGATGTTGACCGGCTCGCGCTCGATCGGCCGCTCGTCGGAGAAGACCTCCATGCGGTCGACCAGCTTCTTGATGCGGTCGGCCTCGTCGGTGATGAGCTGGGTCAGCGCGCGGTCTTCCTCGCTGACCGTCGGCTCCAGAAGCTGCGCCGCGCCACGGATGCCGGACAGCGGATTGCGGATCTCGTGGGCGAGCATCGCCGCCAGCCCCGTTACCGTCCGCGCCGCGCCGCGCGAGGTGAGCTGACGGTCGATCTTGTCGGCCATGGAGCGTTCCTGGAGCATCACCACCACCGCACCCGGCCGTTCCGGCAGCGGCGAGGCGTAGATGTCCACGACGCGGTCGATACCGATCCGCGGTGTGCCGATATCGACCTTGTATTCGGTGACGGGCGCACCGCGATCCCGAACCTGCTCGATGAGGGCGACCAGCGGGCTGCCGAACGGAATGACATCGGCGATGGTGTGTCGCGACAGCACGAGCTCGCTCGCCTGGAAGAATTCCTCCGCGGCATCGTTGGCGACGCGGATGATGCCGTCGTGGTCGACCAGCACCATCGGATGGGGAAGCGCGTCGAGCAGCGCACTGCCGAGATCGTCGGCGAGCGACTTGCCGCCGACCTTCTGGATGCCGCCCGCCTTCTGGCCGCCCGCCGGCTTCGACTTCATCATGCCGCCATCCTCGTCTGCGGCACGGCCTCGAACCACTCGGTGACCAGGGCCATCACCTCTCTCGGGGTTTCGCTCGTCATGATGCGCCGGCGCAGAGAGGCCGCGTCCGGCGCTTCGGAAGGAACATGGTCCAGCGTCCACGCGACGTGCTTGCGCGCCATCCTGAGGCCGATGTCCTGGCCGTGATGAGCCAGCATCGCATCGTACTGCTCCGCCAGCAGGTCGCGCTTCTCGGCACCGTCCGGCCCGCTCCAGACTTCGCCGGTCGCGAGATAACGGGCGACGGCGCCCGGAAACCACGGCCGCCCGCAGGCGCCGCGGCCGATCATCACCGCATCGGCGCCCGAGGCTTCCAGCATGGCGTCGACGTCCTCGACGCGGACGAGATCGCCATTGGCAACGACGGGGATGGACACGGCTTCCTTCACCGCCCGGATCGCGGCCCAGTCGGCGGTGCCCTTGTAGAACTGGCTGCGGGTGCGGCCGTGCACCGTGACCATGGCGACGCCGGCGCTCTCGGCGCGGCGGGCGATCGCCGGTGCGTTCAGGCTGTCGAAATCCCAGCCGAGGCGCATCTTGACCGTGACGGGCACGGAGACGGCGCCCACCACCGCCTCGATGAGGGAAAGGGCATGGTCCGGCTCGCGCATCAGCGCCGAACCGGACCAGCCGTTGACGACGCGCTTCGCCGGGCACCCCATGTTGATGTCGATGATCTTCGCGCCGCCCGCCTCCGCTATGCGCGCACCTTCGGCCATCACGCCGGCCTCGCAGCCGGCAAGCTGCACCACATGCGGCTCGACATCGCCCGCCATGGCGCGGATCAGCATCTCGCGGTTGCCGGTGGCGAGAGATTCGCCGGCCACCATCTCCGACACGACGAGGCCGGCGCCATACCGCGCCGCGATCCGCCGCATCGGCAGATCGGTGATGCCGGCCATCGGCGCGAGGAAGGCGCGTGCGCGCACGTCCACCGAACCGATCTTAAGAGCGCCGTCGCTCCCGTGCCGCAAACCGATCTCCATCGTTGCCTTGTCCGCCGCCGACAGGTGCCCGCAGGACAGGCCCGAAAACCCGCCTCGGCCACCCGCCTTGAACCCCGTCACACCCCCGCCCGGCATCACCCGGGCCTGCATCTCGACAAGGACGCCGGGCCGGACCATATGCCGCCCGAATGTCCATTTCGTCCGCCGCCCGGGATATACACGGCGACGCCCTCCGGAGCCGAGAAAATCGGACGGCGTTCTTGCAGTGCAGCGTCCCGCGGGGGCGGCAAGCCGATGCCTAAGTGCTAAGCATTGCGGCTCGTTGCCCATATTCTAGACACTCCGTAGGCCCCGGCAAGAGTCTTTGCAAGACATTTGGTAAGACATTTGGCGACACGTTCGCGGAATGTGCCGTTCTCCCGCGCAACTTTGAACACGAGGTGCCGCACAGCGGGATGACGGCAGGGCCCCGCCGCGCCTCCGCAGCGCGGCATGAGTTGCGGCAAGACAGGCAGCTTGCCCTGCCGATCCGCGCCGCGCGCGGGCCTGCGCGCTGCGATCCCCCCTTGTGACCGGAGAGTTGCAATCGTAAACCGGCCGCGGACGAAGCACGGACGAAGATGCAATGGCGCTGAACGAACGGAACGGCATGAGCGGTCGGGACGACCGATCCGCGGGGGCCGCTCCCGGCAAACCGGGCGTGCCCACGGTCGCCGTCGTGGTGGTGGCCGCCGGACGCGGCACGCGCGCCATGCGCCCGGACGACAACACGCCGAAGCAGTTCGTGCCGATCGCCGGCCGCGCCGTCATCGCCAAGACGCTGGCCGGCTTCAGCGCCCATCCGCGCGTGGCCCGCACCCTCGCCGTCATCCACCGCGACGACGGCGGCGTGTTCGCGGATGCCGTCGCCGGCATCGAGGGGCTCGACACGCCGGAGCCCGGGGGCGCCACCCGGCAGATCTCCGTGCTGGCGGGTCTTGAGCGGCTGGCACGCGACAACCCGCCCGACCTCGTGCTCATTCACGACGGCGTGCGGCCGTTCTGCAGCGCCGCGGTCGTCGACCGCGTGATCGACGCGCTCGGCTCCGCCGACGGCGCCCTTGCCGCGCTGCCGGTTGCCGATACCATGAAGCGGGTGGACGATCGCGGCCGCATCGTCGACACCGTGCCGCGAACGGCGCTGTGGGCCGCGCAGACCCCCCAGGGGTTCCGGTTTCCGGCAATCCTGGAGGCCCACCGGCGCGCTGCGGCGGCCGGGAAGACCGAACTGACGGACGACGCCGCCGTGGCGGAATGGGCAGGGCTGGAGGTCGTGGTGGTCAACGGCGATTCCGCGAACGTGAAGATCACCACCGCCGACGATCTTTCCAAGGCGGATGCCAAGCTGACTCTGGAGCGATGGCTTGCGCTCGCCGATGTGCGCGTCGGCACCGGCTTCGACGTGCATGTGTTCGGGCCGGGCAGCTTCGTTACCCTGGGCGGTATCGAGATTCCCCACACCCACGGACTGGTGGGCCATTCCGACGCCGACGTGGTGCTCCACGCGCTCACCGACGCGCTGCTCGGCACCATCGGCGACGGCGACATCGGCCAGCACTTCCCGCCCTCCGACCCGAAATGGCGCGGGGCGGCGTCCAGCCTGTTCCTGGAGGACGCTGTGAGGCGCATCCGCGAGCGCGGCGGCGAGATCGCCCAGCTCGATGCGACCGTGGTCTGCGAGGTGCCGCGTATCGGCCCGCATCGCGACGCCATGCGCGCCCGCATCGCCGAGGTCGCCGGCATCGCCCTCGATCGCGTGGGCATCAAGGCGACGACCAGCGAGGGCCTCGGCTTCACCGGGAGGCGCGAGGGCATCGTCGCCATGGCGACGGCGACCGTGCGGCTGCCGCTCGGGCGCTGACGCCTTCCCGATTCCGCAGATCTTTAACGTTCGCACTGAAGTCCTTGATCTGCGGACATATCGTGCCGATTATCGCCTCACACGCGGGGCGTGGCGGGGTGCACAGCGCCGCCGACCTCCCGCAACGGAGAGGCCGCCCGCGATGACCGATCTTTCCCCCCTCGCCGCACCCGCCCGCGCGTTGCTCGACCGCTGCCGCGCGCAAGGCCTGATGATCGCCACGGCCGAATCGTGCACCGGCGGCCTGATCGCGGCCGTACTGACCGAGATCGCGGGATCGTCGGATGTGGTGGAGCGCGGCTTCGTCACCTATTCGAACGCCGCCAAGACGGAGTTGATCGGCGTGCCCGCCGAGCTGATCGAGGACCACGGCGCGGTGAGTCGCGAGGTCGCGGTGGCGATGGCCGCCGGGGCGCTCGCCCATTCCCGCGCGGACCTCGCCGTGGCGGTCACCGGCATCGCCGGGCCGGGCGGCGGCACGCCCGCCAAGCCGGTCGGCCTCGTGCATCTCGCGGCTGCGCGGCGCGACGGAGCCGGTCTTCACGAGGAAGCCCGCTACGGCGAACGGGGACGCGCGGAGGTGCGGCTCGCCACCGTGCGCGATGCGCTGCGCTTGCTCGACAAGCTCGCAGGCGCTTGACTGAAGGCTCCGTCGGTCGGCGCGAATCACGTCACCGGCGGAAACGCCATCGGTACTTTGATTTTTTCGATTTCGAACTCTTGAGCATATTCTAAGCCATACAGATCAATTCGACCTGAATGGAATATGTTCTAGGATTAGCCAAGCGAATCGCCGCACTCCCTGTCGCCTTCGACCCGAGGCGGCCCGCCGGCGACAACACCGGACCGGCGCGCGACGATATGGTTTCGACGATCATCACCACCACGGATCTTGCCGACGCCTGCAAAAGGCTGGCCGCACACCCCTTCATCACAGTCGATACCGAGTTCCTGCGGGAGACGACGTTCTGGCCGAAGCTCTGTCTGGTGCAGGTGGCGAGCCCGGACGAGGCCGTTTTGATCGACACGCTGGCGCCCGATCTGGATCTCACGCCTCTGTTCGAGCTGATGGCGAACCGGAATGTGCTCAAGGTGTTCCATGCCGCCCGGCAGGACGTCGAGATCTTCTACCATCTCTCAGGCGCCATTCCCGAGCCGCTGTTCGACACCCAGGTCGCGGCGATGGTCTGCGGCTTCGGCGATTCGATCTCCTACGACCAGCTCGTCGGCAAGATCACCGGCGTTCCGATCGACAAGTCGATGCGCTTCACCGACTGGGCGCAGCGGCCGCTTTCGGATGTGCAGCTCGCCTACGCGCTCGCCGACGTGACTCATCTGCGCGACGTCTACCGCCATCTCGTCCAGATTCTGGAGAAGAAGGGACGCGCCGCCTGGGTGGCGGAAGAGATGGCGGTGCTGACATCGCCGGAGACCTATCAGGTCGAGCCTGAACGGGCGTGGACGCGCCTCAAGATGCGCGTGAAGAAATCATCGGAACTCGCTATTTTAAAAGAACTTGCGGCCTGGCGTGAGCGCGAGGCGCAGAGCCGGGACGTGCCGCGCGGCCGTATTCTCAAAGACGATGCGATCTACGAGATCGCTGCGCGCCAGCCGCGTGACGTCGCTGCGCTCGGCTCGCTGAGGGCGATGCCGCGGGGCTTCGAACGTTCGCGCACCGGGGCCGACATCCTCGCCGCCGTGAACCGGGCGCTGTCGCTGCCGGCCGAGGAGATGCCGCGGATCCCCTCCGGCAAGCCGACGCCGGAGGGATCGTCCGCGGCCACGGAACTCCTCAAGGTGCTGCTGCGGCTGATCGCCGAGCAGAACGGGGTGGCTGCCAAGGTGATCGCGACCGTCGACGATCTCGAGGCGATCTCGGCCGAAGGCGAGGACGCCGATGTCGAGGCTCTGAAGGGCTGGCGCCGGGAGATGTTCGGCGAGGCCGCGCTCGACCTCAAGGCGGGCCGGCTGGCGCTCGGCTTCGACGGCCGTCGTATCACGATCCTCCCGCTCGAAGAGGCGATCGCCGTGCCCTCGGCCGGCGGCGCACGCAAGCCGCGCCGTCGGCGGCGTGGCCGCGGCGGCGATACACAGACTTCGCCCGAAGACGTGTCCGTGACGGAAGACGCAGCGATTTCGGAAGGCTGAACGTCCGGAAGGCCCAACGGGGCGTCGCACCGGCGCGCCGCAGTCGCCACCGAAAGCCGGGGCGTCCCGCCGCCCGGAGAAACGTTCGTATGCCGGGAGATGCCGGCCGCGCGAGGCGGCCGGCAAGGCATTGTTGTCCAAGAAAATGCTGGCGTCGCCGGGTCGCCCAAGGGGCGATCATCAAGGGCCAATCATCCGCGGCCGATCACGAAGCGCCCATCACCGTGGCAAGGTCACCCAAGCCCCGGTGACCCAAGCCCAGTTCACGGATGCACAAGTCGCCGGCTACCGCCGATCAGGGGTCGATCACCACCATCGAACTCATGCCGGCAAGGCGGGCGAGCTGGTCGAGCCGCTTGCGGACGATCTCTCCATCAAGGGCCGCGAACTCGGCGGGGATGCGCAGCAGCATCCGCTCAGAACTGGCGTCGACGCGGATGCGGTTGATCACGCCGGGGGCTGTGGCGGTGAGCACCGAGGCCAGGCGCAACGCGGCACCGAGGCAACGGGCGCGCTCCTTCAGCCGCGTCGAGACCAGTTCCCGCAGGCGCGGGCTCAGGGCATCGTCGACGAGCCCGAAGTGGCGGAAATAGACCGCCATGGCGAGATAGGCGCGGCCATGATGGTCGACACCGGTGAACGAGGCGTTGGAAATCAGCGCCAGGCTCTGTTCGCCGCGATAATCCGGATGAGCGCGCCAGCCGATATCGGAGAGGAGGCATGCCGCGATGCGCAGGCGCCGCTCCTCCGCCGTCTCGGCGAGACCCATCGCCTCGAAGACGTGGCCGGTCCATTCGCCGAGTTCAGTGGCAAGACGCGGCGAGCGCGAGCGCAGCAGCGAAAGCTCCTCGCACGCGGCGAGAAGCGGATCCCGCTTGCGCTCCCGGTCGTCGAGCCGCTCGTAGAGCAGGCCTTCGCGAATGCCGAGAGCGGAAATGATCACCGATTTCGGCCGCGCCGCCAGAATGATCTGCGACAGCACGACGGCGCCGAACGGCAGCAGCGAGCGGCGCTGCCGCGAGACGACCTCGACCGAATCGATGGTCTCGATGGTGCCGCGCGCCACGGCACGGCAGAACTCCAGCGCCTCCCCGGCGGGGATGGAATACTGGTGCATCACATGCAGCGGATAGCCCGTCTGGAACATGTGCAGGCGCGCGAGCGAGCGCCACGTGCCGCCCACCGCGTAGAAATCCCGGCCCTGCTTCTTGGACAGGATCTCGTTGGCGGTCAGTACCTCGCTGGCGATCTTCTCGGCCTTGCGGACGGAGCCGTCGGAGGCCTCCTGCAGGCGCAGGCCGCCGAGCGGAAATGTACGCCCGACACTGATCTCGTGGCCGCGCACCTCGACGAGTTCGAGGCTGCCGCCGCCAAGGTCACCGACGATGCCGTTCGGCTTCCAGATGCCGGAGATGATACCGAGCGCCGAGCGCCGCGCTTCTTCGGCGCCTGACAGGATCTCGACCGTCACGCCGGTCAGCCGCTCGACCTCGGCGATGAATTCCGGCCCGTTGGAGGCATCGCGGGAGGCGGCGGTGGCGATGACGTCGAGGGTGCGAACCTCCATCATGTCGCACAGCGCACGGAACCGGCCGACCGCCGACAGCGCCAGCTCGACGGCGTCATCCTGCAGGCGACCGGTCTTGGCGATGCCCCGGCCGAGGCCGGCAAGCACCTTTTCGTTGAACAGCACCGTCGGAGAGCGCGACAACCGTTCGTAGATGACGAGACGGACCGAGTTCGACCCGATATCGATGACGGCAATCGGCCCGAAGCCGGGAAGTCGGCCGGGGGCGAGTTCTACCATCTGACGCAATTCCATCGCATGCACTCAAGGGGACCACGCCGCTTCGGCGAAAGCGGCCCCCCCGGGCCGCGCCCCGCCTGCTTCAGTGCCCGCGATGACGGGACACCGGTTTCGGCGAGTCCGATTGCAGCGACTTTCCGCGCCCCGAGAGCGACGGGTTCGTCATGAAATACTGATGGGCGTTGAATGGCTCTTCCCCCTGGGCAGGATGAATCCGCTCATGTCCCCCGTCGGGAAGCAGCCGCCAGCTCTGCTCGTTGTCCGCCATGTTCGCGACCATGATCTGATCGAGAATCTGGGCGTGCACCGTCGGGTTCAGGATCGGCACCAGCGCCTCGACCCGGCGGTCGAGGTTGCGAGGCATCATATCCGCGGACCCGATATAGACAATAGCTTCCGGCGACGGCAAGCCATGACCGTTGCCGAAACAGAAGATCCGGCTGTGCTCCAGGAAGCGGCCGACGATCGACTTCACACGAATGTTGTCCGAAAGCCCCGGAACACCCGGCCGCAGGCAGCAGATGCCGCGAACGACGATATCGATCTCGACGCCGGCCACGCTCGCATCGTAGAGCGCATCGATGATCTGCGCATCGACGAGCGAGTTCATCTTCATCCAGATCTGCGCCGGCCGACCGTTGGCGGCGTGGGCCTTTTCGGCCTCGATGTGATCGAGGATGCGCTGGCGCAGCGTCAGCGGCGAGATCGCCATGTGGGTCAGCTCGGCCGGGCGCGCATATCCGGTGATGAAGTTGAAGATGCGGGCAACATCGGTGCCGATCTCCGGGTTCGCCGTGAAGAACGACAGATCGGTATAGATGCGGGCCGTGATCGGATGGTAGTTGCCGGTGCCGATATGGCAGTAGGTGACGAGCTGGCCGCCTTCGCGGCGCACCACCATCGACAGCTTGGAATGGGTCTTCAGCTCGAGGAAGCCGAACACAACCTGGGCGCCCGCGCGCTCCAGGTCGCGCGCCCAACGGATATTGGCCTCCTCGTCGAAGCGGGCCTTCAGCTCGACGAGCGCAGTGACGGACTTGCCGGCTTCCGCCGCTTCAACGAGCGCCCGCACGATCGGCGAATCCTTGGACGTGCGATAGAGCGTCTGCTTGATCGCCACCACGTCGGGATCGCGCGCCGCCTGGGCCAGGAACTGCACCACCACATCGAAGGATTCGTAGGGGTGGTGGACCACGATGTCCTTCTGGCCGATGGCGGCGAAGCAATCGCCGCCGTGCTCGCGCACGCGCTCCGGGAAGCGGGGGGTGTAGGGCGTGAACTTCAGGTCTGGCCGGTCGAGCGCGACGAGGCTGGCGAGATCCTTCAGCGCGAGCGCGCCGTGGACGAGGAAGATCTCGTCGTCGGTGACGTCGAGCGCGCCGGCGACGAAGCGCTGCAGCGGCTCGGGCGTGGAATGCTCGATCTCCAGCCGGATCACGGAACCGCGCCGGCGGCGCTTCAGGGCCGTCTCGAAGAGACGCACGAGATCTTCCGCCTCCTCCTCGATTTCAAGGTCGGAATCGCGGATCACGCGGAACGCGCCCTCGCCATTGACCCGGTAACCCGGGAACAGGCGGCCGATGAACAGGCCAATGGCATTCTCCAGCGCGATGAAGCGGGCGCTTCCGGGCTCGGCGTCGTTGACCGGCAGGCGGATATAGCGGTCGACCTGGGCGGGCACGCGGATGAGGGCGATCATCTTCTCGCCGCCGGGCGCGGCGAGTTCCAGCACCAGCGAGAAGCCGAGATTGGGAATGAAGGGGAACGGATGCGCCGGATCGATCGCGAGCGGCGTGAGCACCGGGAAGACATGGGCGAGGAAATAGTCCTCCAGCCAGACCCGCTCGGTGTCCGTCACCTCGTTGGTTTCGACCAGCACGATGCCGGCCGCGGCCAGTTCCACGCGCAACCCACGCCACTGTTCCTGCTGGGCCGTCTGCAACCGCCCGACGGCCTCCCCGATCCGGGCGAGCTGCTCGCGCGGGGTCATGCCGTCGTCGCTGCGCTCCGTGATGCGCGCCCGGAACTGGCCGCGCAGGCCGGCGACGCGCACCATGAAGAACTCGTCGAGGTTGTTGGCCGAGATCGACAGGAAACGAAGCCGCTCCAGGATCGGATGATTCGGGTTGGCCGCCTCTTCCAGAACGCGCAGGTTGAACTGCAGCCACGACAGCTCGCGGTTGACGAACCGCGACGGATCGTGGCGCAGATCGACCGCGGTGGCCGCGGGCTCGATCGGAGACACGATCTCGGAGGCATTCGGGCTGTCGAGTTCCATGGGGCGTTCCGTCCTGACGGAAAAAGGCAAATCGGCGCAATCCTTATCCCGTCAGTATGACGGTTTTTTCGCACCCGCCAACGGCCCCGGTGCAGGCATCCGGGCACAGGCTTCCGCGGCGGTCCGGCAATGCCGGTGGCAGGCTCCGCGCCCTCACCTGCCCGCCTCACCTGCCCGCCTCACCCCCCGCCTCGCCGGCGAGCTCGGCGATGACGTCCGCGACGATGGCGCGGGTGATCGGCCGATGGCGCGCGAGGCCCTCGCGGTCTAGGCGGTCGACGAGCGCGTTGGCGCCGGAGAACGAGCGCTCCATGCGCGGCAGGGCATAAGCGATCACCGAAGGATCGACCGCCAATTGCCGGTCCGCGAACAGCTTGACGAGCACCCGGCGCAGGAGTTCGTCGTCGGGCTCGCCGAGCGAGACCCGCGCGGCCGCTCGCAGCCGGGAGGCGAGATCGGGCAGTCCGATGCCCCAGGCTTCGGGCGGCGTGCGGGCGGACAGCACGAGCCGGCCGCCGCCAAGCGCCGCATTGACGAGGTGGAACAGCGCGACGTCGTCCGCCCTGGCGGTGCGGTGGCGGTCGAGATCCTCCACCGCGACGGGGCCGGCGGCGATGGCCTCCACCGGGTCGACAGCAGCGATACCGCCGGCCGGAATGAGGCGTGCGCCGGCCGGGCCGGCCCAGGCGGCGATGAGATGGCTCTTGCCGGAGCCGGCCGGGCCGATCAGCAAGACGACGGGCGCCGGCCAGCGCGGCCACCGGTCGAACAGTTCGGCCGCCTCTGCATTGGAGGGTCCGACCAGGAAATCCTCTCGGCCGAAAGCCGCCTCGGCCGGCAACGCCAGCGGCAGCTGGCGCGGAGGCCGGCCGTCTTCTCCGCCGGTCATCAGGATGCGCCGCTGCCGTTGCCGTTGCGGGTGCCGCGGTAGAGCGGGCTTTCGAGATAGCGCTGCAGCGCGAAGCGGGCGAGCACACCCACGGCCGCCGATGCCGGCACCGCGACGAGCATTCCGACGAAGCCGAACAGCGTGCCGAACGCGAACAGCGCGAAGATCAGCCACACCGGATGAAGTCCGACATGCTCGCCGACGAGCTTCGGCTGGAGAATGTTGCCTTCGAGGAACTGCCCGATGACGAACACCACGATGACGTAGCCGATGCTGGCATAATCGGGCCAGAACTGCGCCACCGCGACGCCTACGGCCGTCACCAGCCCCACCGTCGCGCCGACATAGGGGATGAAGCTGATCACGCCGATCATGATGCCGATGAGGATGCCGAAATTCAGCCCGACCACCGTCAGGCCCACGGCGTAGTAGACGCCGAGAATGAGGCAGACCGACACCTGACCGCGGATATAGCCGGACACGCCGGCATTGATCTCGGCGAGAAGCCGGCGGATCGTCGGCGCATGGTCGCGCGGCAGCCAGCCGTCGACCTGAGCGGTCATCCGGTCCCAGTCGAGCAGCAGGTAGAACGCGATCACCGGCGTCAGCACCACCAGCGCCGCGGAGGAAATGATCGTCTGGCTACCGCTCCAGACCGAGCCGACGATGCCCGCGAGCCACGACGCCGCGTCGGACGTGACCGAGCCGAGGCTCGTCTGCAGGTCCTGCAGCGACGTGCCGAAGATCGAGCCGAGCCGGCTTCCCTGGAAGGTCGTCACCACCCAGCGCTGCAGCTGCGTCACATAGCCAGGAAGGTTGGAGACGAAACCACCGACCTGATGGCTGAGCACCGGCATCAGCAGGACCATTCCGACGACAACGATCAGCAGAAAACCGCCGAGCAGGATCAGCGTCGCCACAAGCCGGTTGAAACCGAGGCGCTCGATGCGGCCGGCGACCGGATTGAACAGATAGGCGAGGATCGTTCCCGCCACGAACGGCAGCAGGATCGTGCGGAACACGAACAGAAACAGGATGAAAACGACGAGTGCCGAGATCCAGAAGAAAACCTGGCGTCCGAGGCTCACGTGGTATGATCCTTTTCCGATTTCCGCCCCGGATGCGGCGCCGGCCGCATCCGCTCCGGGCCGAGTTCGCCCGCCGTCTCAGCCGCCCTTTCGGCGCTGATCATGTGGCCGAGCCACTCGACGACATAGGCAGCAGCCGAAGCGCCCGTCAACCCGGCAACGACGAACGACAGCACCTCGCGGGTACCGCCGACGCCGAGGCCGAAGGCAAGATCGGCGAGCACCACGCCCGCGAGCAGGATCTGGGCGAAGGTATTGGTCTTGCTCACGGCGAGCGGGCGCATCGGCACCGGATGCGCCATCACGAGCGCAAGCACCACGGCGCCGACGATCAGGATGTCGCGGGAGACCACCAGCGCCACGAGCCAGACCGGCATCGCGGAAATGATGCCGCAGGTGACATAGACCGAGACGAGCAGCGCCTTGTCGGCCAGCGGATCGAGATGGGCGCCGAGATCGCTTTCGAGCCCGAACCGCTTGGCGATGTAGCCGTCCACCGCATCGGACAGCCCGGCCGCGATGAACACCCAGAAGGCGATATCCCACTCATGGGTCGCGATCGCCCAGACGACGACCGGCACGGCGATCAGCCGCGCGATGGTGATGAGGTTCGGTATCAGGAACACGCCCGTCTCTTGTCGTTGTCTTTTTTCGTTGTCCATGCCGCTCCGGCACGCGGGTGGGCGGGCTGGACCACCGGTAGATGTTCGCAACGCCGGCCGTCCGCAAGCGTTCCGCCCGACGGTCGGCGCGCCCGGCCCGTTCCGTCAAGTCCCCGCGGCCGGGGGCCGGGCGGCAATCGCCAGACCACCGGCGGCGGTGGCCGGGACTTGCCTTCGCGCCGACACCGCTCCATACACCCCTGACGAAACTGACAACGCGCGGGCCCGCGCGACACGGAACGGATCGGTCGACAATGAGCCAGTCGCAGGCGGATGGCGGGGCGCCGGAAGGCGCGCCCAAGAAGACGTTCACCTATGCCGATTCCGGGGTCGACATCGACCGGGGAGATGCGCTGGTCCGGGCGATCGGTCCCCTGCTCAAGCGCACGGCGCGGGCCGGCGCCGACGCCGTGATCGGCGGCTTCGGCGGTGTGTTCGATCCCAAGGCGGCCGGCTACAAGGATCCGCTGCTGGTGGCGGCGACGGACGGCGTCGGCACCAAGCTGCGTGTCGCCATCGATGCCGGCGTCCACGACACGGTCGGCATCGACCTCGTGGCGATGTGCGTCAACGACCTGGTAGTCCAGGGCGCCGAGCCGCTGTTCTTCCTCGATTATTTCGCGAGCGGCCGCCTCGATGTCGGCGTCGCGACCACTGTGGTCGATGGGATCGTCGAGGGCTGCCGCCAGGCCGGCGCTGCGCTGATCGGCGGCGAGACCGCCGAGATGCCCGGCCACTATGCGGACGGAGACTACGACCTTGCCGGCTTCTCCGTGGGCGCGGTCGAGCGCGACCGGTTGCTGCCGCTGCCGACGGTGGCGGCGGGCGACGTGCTGATCGGCCTCGCGTCGTCGGGCGTCCATTCCAACGGCTTCTCGCTGGTGCGGCGCATCGTGTCCGCCGAGGGTATCGGATACGACGCCCCGTCGCCGTTCGCCGCGGGCCTCACCCTGGGGCAGTCGCTGCTAGCGCCGACGCGCATCTACGTGAAGTCGCTCCTGAAGGCGCTTGGGGCCGGACACGGCATCAAGGCGCTCGCCCACATCACCGGCGGCGGCCTGACGGAGAACCTGCCGCGCGTGCTGCCGAAATCGGTCGCGGGCCGCATCGACCTCTCTAGGATCGCCCCGCCCCCGGTGTTCTCGTGGCTCGCCAAGGGCGGACGGATCGCCGAGGCCGAGATGCTGCGCACCTTCAACTGCGGCATCGGCATGGTGGTCGTCGTCCCGCCCGGCGAGGCCGAGACCGTGCTGCGCATTCTGCACCAGGAAGGCGAGGCCGCCTCCGTCATCGGCGAGATCGTGCCGCGCGAGGGCGAGGCCGTCGTCTATGACGGCGCGCTGCCGCTCGAGTCCTGAGCGGCGCGGAGAGGGAACTTGACCAAGATCCGCACCGCGATCCTCGTCTCCGGCCGGGGCAGCAACATGGCGTCGCTGATTGCCGCCGCGGAGGCCGACCCGGCCTTCCCGGCCGCGTTCGCGCTGGTCCTGTCCAATCGGCCCGGTGCCGGTGCGCTTGCGCGGGCGGCGGAACACGGCATCGAGACCGCCGTCATCGACCACAAGGCCTACCCCGACCGCGAGGCGTTCGACCGCGCGCTCGATGCGCGTCTGAGGGAAAGCGGGATCGAACTCGTCTGCCTCGCGGGCTTCATGCGCCTGCTGACGCCGTGGCTGGTGGAGACGTGGCGCGACCGGATGCTCAACATCCATCCGGCGCTGCTGCCCTCCTACAAGGGGCTGCACACCCACGAGCGCGCGCTTGCCGACGGGGTGAAGCTGCACGGCTGCACGGTCCACCTCGTGCGCAGCGAGATGGACGCCGGACCGATCGTCGCCCAGGCCGCCGTGCCGGTGGTGACCGGCGACACGCCAGACACGCTCTCCGCGCGCGTGCTGGAAGCCGAGCACCGGCTCTACCCGCTCGCCCTGTCGCTCTGGGCCTCGGGCCGGGCGAAACTCGAGGACGAGAAGGTGGTCGTCTCCGGCGAGGGTGCGGCGCCGTCGGCGCTCGTCTGGCCGGAGGCCTGACAGTCTTAATGACTCTGGCCGCAGGCCTGACACTCTTACAACTCTGACCGAGGCCTGACCCTCTCGGATTCTGACCGATGGCCTGATGCCCTTCGTCAGCCCTTTGCCCAGAGCCGTCCCAGTTCGGCGCGCACCTCCGCGAAGCGGCCCTGCTCGATCGCCGTGCGCAGCGTTTTCATGAGGTGCTGATAGTAGGCGATGTTGTTCCACGTCAGCAGCATGGCGCCCAGCCCCTCGCCGCAGCGCACGAGGTGGTGGAGATAGGCGCGGCTGTAGTCGCGCGCCGCCGGGCAGTCGCTCTCGGGATCGAGCGGCGCCGGATCGTCCGCATGCCGCGCGTTCTTCAGGTTGAGCTTGCCGAACCGGGTATAGGCCACGCCGTGACGGCCGGCGCGGGTCGGCATGACGCAATCGAACATGTCGATGCCGCGGGCCACCGCCTCGATGATGTCGTGGGGCGTGCCGACGCCCATCAGATAGCGCGGCTTTTCCGCCGGCAGCACCGGCAGCGTCTCGTCGAGCATGGCCAGCATCACGTCCTGAGGCTCGCCCACGGCAAGCCCGCCGATGGAATAGCCTTCGAACGGCATCGCCGACAGCGCCGCGGCGGATTCCACCCGCAGGCCGGCATCGTCGCCGCCCTGCACGATGCCGAACAGCGCCTGCCCCTTGGCGGGACCGTCCATCGCCTCGAACGCGGCACGGGAACGCTCCGCCCAGCGCAGCGACAGCCGCATGCCGCGCTCGACCTCCTTGCGTTCCGCCGGAAGGCGCACGCACTCGTCGAGCTGCATCTGGATGTCGGAGCCGAGAAGGCCCTGGATCTCAACCGATCGTTCAGGCGTGAGGAGGTGGCGCGAGCCGTCGATGTGGCTCTGGAACGCGACGCCGTGCTCCTCAAGCTTTCTGAGGCCCGACAGCGACATGATCTGGAAGCCGCCGGAATCCGTCAGGATGGTCCGGTTCCAGCGCATGAAGGTGTGGAGGCCGCCGAGGCCGGACACCCGCTCGGCGGTCGGGCGGAGCATAAGGTGATAGGTGTTGCCGAGCACGACCTCGGCGCCCGTGGCCGCCACATCCTCCGGAAACATCGCCTTGACGGTGGCCTGGGTTCCGACCGGCATGAAGGCGGGCGTCTCCACCGTGCCGTGGGCGGTGTGCAGACGACCGCGCCGGGCGGCGTCGTCCTGGCCGAGCGGTTCGTAGCGGAAGGGCGTCATGTTGGCTCCCGTGGGGCACCTGCGCCCGCGTCCCGGAACAGGAGCGAGCCGTCGCCATAGGAATAAAATCTGTAACCGCTCGCGATGGCATGGGCATAAGCCCGGCGCATGGCATCCGTGCCGGCGAAGGCGCAGACGAGCATGAACAGCGTCGAACGCGGCAGGTGGAAGTTCGTCATCAGCACATCGACGATGCGGAAGCGATAGCCCGGCGTGATGAAGATATCGGTCGCGCCGTCGAACGGATGCAGGGTGCCGCTTTCGTCGGCGGCGCTCTCCAGCAGGCGCAGCGCCGTGGTGCCGACGGCGACGATCCGTCCGCCCGCCGCGCGAGCGGCGTTGATGCGCGCCGCAGCGTCAGGCGTGATGACGCCGCGCTCGGAATGCATCCGATGGCCTTCGGTGGTTTCCGCCTTGACGGGCAGAAAGGTGCCCGCGCCGACATGGAGCGTGAGAAAAACGTGTTCGACGCCAGTCTCTTGAAGGCGTTCGATCAGGTCTTCCGTGAGGTGCAGGCTCGCGGTCGGTGCCGCGACGGCGCCGGGTTCGCGGGCGAACACGGTCTGATAGTCTTCCCGGTCGGCCGCGTCGTCGGCGCGCTTGTTGCCGATGTAGGGCGGCAGCGGAATGCGGCCTGCGAGCGCGATGGCACGGTCGAGATCCGGCCCGCCACGGTCGAAGGCGAGCACGATCTCGCCGCCCTCGTTCTTCTCGGCGACGGTCGCGGCGAACGGTTCGACGCCTTCGCCGCCATTCCCACCGAAGCCGATGACATCCCCGACCCTCAACCGCTTGCCGGGCCGGGCGAGCGCCACCCAGCGGGACGGGTCGAGCCGCTCGATCAGCGTCGCCTCGATCCGCGCCTCGGCGCCGTCGTCGCGGCGCCGCACGCCGTCGAGCCGGGCGGGGATGACACGGGTGTCGTTGAAGACGAGGAGATCGCCGGGGCGAAGCAGCGAGACGAGGTCGCGGATCCCCCGATCGTCAAGTTCCGGTTCGCCGCCCGGCCGCACCACGAGAAGGCGCGCCGCGTCGCGCGGGCGCGCGGGGCGCAGCGCGATCGCGCTTTCGGGCAGGTCGAAATCGAAATCGTCGGTTCGCATGGCTTCTGAGCGAGAGGCGCCGCCGGGATCGCTCCCGGCGGCGGCAACGGACTGGAACGGATGAGGGGCCGGTCGCAAATGGCCGGCCGCTTCAGGTCAGGCGGCGATGTCGGCCGCGACCTTCATGGAGTTGATCTTGTCGGGGTTCACCACCGGCTCGCCGCGCTTGATCTTGTCCACATTTTCCATGCCCTCGATCACTTCGCCAAACACGGTGTACTGGCCGTTCAGGAAGTGGCCGGGCTCGAACATGATGAAGAACTGGGAATTGCCCGAGTTCGGGTTCTGGGAGCGGGCCATGCCGACCACGCCGCGGTTGAACGGCGTCTTGGTGAATTCGGCGGGCAGATTGGGATAGCTGGAGCCGCCCATGCCGGTGCCCTGCGGGCAGCCGGTCTGCGCCATGAAGCCTTCGATGACGCGGTGGAACACGATGCCGTCATAGAAGCCCTCGCGGGCGAGCGTCTTCAGGCGCTCGACGTGCTTCGGCGCCAGATCGGGGCGAAGCGCAATGACGACGCGGCCCTTGGTGGTGTCGACGACGAGGGTGTTTTCCGGATCCTTGATCTCGGCCATGTTGAAATTCCTTCTTCGTTTTCAATCGTTAGGGGCAGGATGCTCAAACGTTGCTTGCGCTCGTTCGATCCGCGTTCACTCGACCCAGGCCTTGATGATCTTGTCGGGGTTGGTGACCATGCCGTTGTCGTTCGCATTGCCCTTCTTGATCGCGTCCACGACATCCATGCCCGAGATCACCTGGCCGACCACGGTGTACTGGCCGTTCAGGAAGTCGCCCGGCGCGAACATGATGAAGAACTGGGAATTGGCCGAGTTCGGATCCTGGGCGCGTGCCATGCCGACGGTGCCGCGCTTGAAGGGCACCTTGGAGAACTCCGCCGGCAGATCCGGCAGGTTCGAGCCGCCCATGCCGGTACCGGTCGGATCGCCGGTCTGCGCCATGAAGCCGTCGATCACGCGGTGGAACACCACGCCGTTGTAGAAGCCCTGGGAAGCCAGGGTTTCCAGCCGCTCGGCGGCCTTCGGCGCATCCTTCTTGTCGAGCTGGATCTTGACGTCGCCGCCCTTGAGCTGGAGCACGAGGACATCGGCGGCCGAGGCGGCCTGCGCGGCGAGAGCGCCAGCGCCGAGAACGAATGCCGCGACGGCCTTGCCGATGAGCATGGTGCGGCTGCGGCTGAGGAATGAACGCATCGGAAGGGCTCCGGTAAGGATGCCGGCGGCGGCGCTTCGGCCTTTCCGCTGCATCTGTGAAACGGTGTCGTCAGCGGCGGTGCTTCGCATCGAGGCGGCGCAGGACGGGGGCCGGCACGAAGGGCGCGACATCGCCGCCGAGAGCCGCGATCTGCCGGACCAGGGTGGCGGTGATATGGCGCACCGAAGGCGAAGCCGGCACGAACACCGTCTGGACGCCCGGCGCCATCACGCCATTCATGCCCGCCATCTGCATTTCATAGTCGAGATCGGAGCCGTCGCGAAGGCCGCGGACGATGACCGTCGCGCCGACGGCGCGGGCGGCCTCCACCACGAGCCCGTCAAAGGCGATGACGCCGATGCGCCGGGCCGCGGCCTCGCCGAACCGGTCGGCGGCGACTTCGCCGAGCATCGCCACTCGCTCCTCGAAGGAGAACATCGGGGTCTTGCCGGGATGGATGCCGATGGCAACGACGACCTTGTCGGCGAGCGCCAGCGTCCTGGCAATGACGTCGACGTGACCCTCCGTGACCGGATCGAACGAGCCGGAATAAAGCGCCACGCGGAGTGCGCCGCCGGTCTCGCCGAGAGTGACATCCACGCCGGTCGGCGCCTGATGGTCGGTCATGAAAGGTTCTTCCGGAACGGCTTCAGCGGGCAAAGGCTCTAGCCCGATCCCCGGTGGGCCGCAAGCCTTCCGCCCGAGAAGGCGGCGTTTAGGGCCGGCACCACCGGCCGGCCGGGACGCGCGGATTTCCGCAAACGGCGGAGCGAGGCGGCGGATCGTCGAGATTCGACGCGCGGAACCGCTGCCGCCGCTTGGAGCCGGGCGATGATTTTGCTACCGCTCGCCTGCCGCCTTCACGACGCCCATGCCGGCCCGGACGACGAACGTCGGTCCGCCGCCGCGGCGACGCGAAGGCACCACGCCGCATCAGACGGCGGACGATCGAAACACGCCGGGCCGGAAGCCCGGCCCGCAGGAGCGCCCGATGACCCACTCGCTGACGAAGCCGAAGCCGCTGATCGCCGGAAACTGGAAGATGAACGGCCTTTCGGCATCCCGTCACGAACTCGACGCCATCATCGCCGGCGGGCCGACGGCGGCCGGAGACCGGGCGGACCTGCTGATCTGCCCGCCGGCGACGCTGCTCGCAGGCTTCGCGGCGATCGCGCGCGGCAGTGTCCTCGCGATCGGCGGGCAGGACTGCCACCCGAAGGAATCCGGCGCTCACACCGGCGATATTTCCGCCGAAATGCTGAAGGATGCCGGCGCGACCGCCGTGATCGTGGGCCATTCGGAGCGTCGCGCCGACCACGGCGAGACCAATGAACTGGTGCGGGCCAAGGCCGAGGCGGCGCTGCGCGCCGGGCTGACGGCCGTCGTCTGCGTCGGCGAAACGCGCGCCGAGCGGGAGGCGAACCTGACCCTCCACGTCGTCGCGAGCCAGGTCAAGGAATCGCTTCCCGCGGGCGCCTCGCCCGGCACGGTCGTGATCGCCTATGAGCCGGTCTGGGCGATCGGCACCGGCCTGACACCGACCGTCGACGACGTGGCGGAGGTTCACGCCGAGATCCGCGGGCTTCTCATCGGCGCCTTCGGCACCGGCGGGCTCGGCGTGCGGGTGCTCTATGGCGGCTCGGTGAAGCCCGGCAATGCGGCGGAACTGCTGGCCGTTCCGAACGTGGACGGCGCCCTGATCGGGGGCGCCAGCCTGCTCGCCCGGGATTTCCTTGCCATCGCGGCCGCGACACCGGAAAGCTGAGGCCGGCGCGGCGGCCAAGCCGCGCGCGGAAACTCGGGGGGCGAGATGGCCGGACGGTTTTCAACAGCGGCAGCCGGCGCCGGCATTCCGGCGGCGCTCGCCTCCGCCGTCCTGTTCGGGGCAAGCACGCCGTTCGCCAAGATCCTGATCGGCGACGGGCTCGATCCGTTCATGGCGGCGGGCCTGCTCTATCTCGGCTCGGGCGCCGGACTGACGGCGGTGATCGCGATGCGGGCGCTCGGGCGCCGCGGCCCGGCGCCGGAAGCGGGGCTGAAAGTGGCCGATCTTCCGTGGCTCGCCCTCGTGATCGCCTTCGGCGGGGTGATCGGCCCGCTGCTTTTGATGATCGGCCTTCGGACGACCCCGGGCTCCACCGCTGCCCTGATGCTCAATCTCGAAAGCCTCGCGACGCTCGCGATCGCGTGGCTGGCATTCCGTGAGAGTGTCGACCGGAGGCTGCTTCTCGGTGCGGCGGCGATCATGGGCGGCGCGGTGCTGCTCTCCTGGCCGGGCGGCCAAAGCGGCGGCCCGGCAGGGTTCGGCGCCCTCGCCATCGCCGGCGCCTGTCTCGCCTGGGGCATCGACAACAATCTGACCCGCCGTATTTCCGCCGCCGACCCGATGACGATCGCCGCCGTGAAGGGGCTCGCCGCGGGCAGCGTCAACCTCACCCTCGCGCTTGCCGGCGGGGCCGCCCTGCCCGGACCGGAGACCGTCGCGGCGGCCGGTCTCGTCGGCTTTCTCGGCTACGGCGTCAGCCTGTCGCTGTTCGTGATCGCGCTGCGCCATCTCGGGACGGCGCGCGCGGGCGCCTATTTCGCGACCGCGCCGTTCATCGGCGCCGCGCTCGCGATCCCGCTGCTGTCGGAAGGCCTGAGCTGGCCGTTCGCTGCCTCCGCGGTGCTGATGGGCGCGGGCGTTTGGCTCCACCTGACGGAACACCATTCCCACCCGCACCACCACGATGAAACCGTGCACGAGCACGCCCACGTCCACGACGACCATCACCGTCATGCCCACGGCCCCGACGATCCGGCGGGCGAGCCGCACAGCCATGTCCACCGCCATGAGCCGATGACGCACGAGCACCCGCATTTCCCGGATCTGCATCACCGCCATGGCCACGGCAACGGCGGCTGACGGCGATGCCGGCGGGAAATAGGGCGGCGGAACCTTGCAGATCGGCATCGGCGATCTGATCTGAGGACGACGGGCCGATGGCGGCGCATGCCCCGCCGATCGGATTTTCGCGGCCCGCTTCCAGAAGGAGTGCCGCATGGCCGCCTCCCCGCCCGTCCTTTCCGTGCTCGATCTCGCCCACATCGTCGAAGGCGCCACCGCGACGGACGCGCTGCGCAATGCGGCCGATCTCGCCCGCCATGTCGAGCGGCTGGGCTATCGCCGCTTCTGGCTCGCCGAGCATCACAACATGGTCGGCATCGCCAGCGCCGCCACCGCCGTGTGTATCGGCCATGTCGCGGCGGCCACGACGACGATCCGGGTAGGCGCCGGCGGGATCATGCTGCCGAACCACTCGCCGATGGTGATCGCCGAGCAGTTCGGCACGCTCGACGCCCTGTTTCCGGGCCGCATCGATCTCGGGCTCGGCCGGGCGCCTGGTACCGATATGCGCACGCTGCGCGCCCTGAGGCGCGATCCTTCCGCCTCCGACACCTTCCCGCAGGACGTGTTGGAACTCCAGGCGCTGCTCGGCCCGGTCGAGCCGGACCAGGTGATCCGCGCCGTGCCTGGCGCCGACAGCAACGTGCCGCTCTGGATCCTCGGCTCCAGCCTGTTCGGGGCGCGTCTGGCGGCAATGCTCGGCCTGCCCTATGCGTTCGCCTCGCATTTCGCGCCCGAAGCGCTCGACTACGCGCTTTCCGACTATCGCGAGCGGTTCGAACCGTCGAAGACGCTGCAGAAGCCGCATGCCATGGTCGGCATCAATGTGTTCGCTGCGGAAACGGACGCCGAGGCGCGCCGGCTGTTCACCTCCGCCCAGCAGGCCTTCACCAACATGATGCGCGGCACGCGCGGCAAGCTGCCCCCGCCGATCGACGACATCGATGCCTATTGGACGCCCGCGGAAAAGATGCAAACCTCGGCGAAACTCGGCTGCTCGTTCGTGGGCTCGGCCGAGACCGTGCGCACGGGGCTGGCGCGTTTCCTGGAACGCACCCGTGCCGACGAACTGATGGTCGCCTCGGCGATCTTCGACCATAGGGCGCGACTGCGGTCCTACGAGATCCTTGCGGAGGTCGGCGCCTCGCTGGGGGTCGTCACAGCACCGCAGCCCGATGCCTGCCCGGCATGACCGAACAGACCACGCGAACGCCCGAGGTACCGATGACCGCCGCGTCAGACGATCCGTCCTCCGCGGATGCCCCGCCTGAAAGCAAGCTGACGGCCACCAAGCAGCGCTGGGCGCGCGAGGGCCGCTTCCTCACCGGCCGCCACGCCCGGCCGGAGGCGGAGCGCCTGCCGCCCGGCCAGCACCTCGTGCGCGACTGGCCGGTGCTCGATCTCGGCATGACGCCGGAGATCGGAGCAGACCGTTGGCGCCTCGCGTTGCTCGGTGCCGTGGAGAATCCGGTGCAGTGGACGTTCGAGTCGTTCAAGGCGGAACCGCAGATTTCAACCCTGTCCGACATCCATTGCGTGACGAGCTGGTCGCGCTACGACAATCGGTTCGAGGGTGTCTCGACGCGCCATATCATCGAAGTCGTGAAGCCGCGGGACGATGTCCGCTTCGTCGTCCTGACGAGCTATGACGGCTACACCACCAACCTGCCGATCGAGGACTTCGCGGCCGACGATGCTCTCGTCGCCCACAGCTGGGAGGGGCGCCCACTCACCACGGAGCATGGCGGCCCGGTGCGCCTTGTGGTGCCGCACCTCTATTTCTGGAAGAGCGCGAAGTGGCTGAAGCGGATCGAGTTCGCGACCACCGACCGGCCGGGCTTCTGGGAACAGCGGGGCTATCACAATCACGGAGATCCGTGGCAGGAGCAGCGCTACTCTTCGGATTGACCTCCCGTCGCCGAAAAGTCGCCGCCGTCATCTTTCGATCTCGACTGTTGGGCCGCCGCCGCTAAAACACGCTTCCCGGACCGGCCTGCGACGACAGAATCACGTGGCTGCCGTCCCCGGGACAGATCGGGACGGGTTCACCCGGGATTCAGGCGCCCTGCGGCAGGGTTCTCTGGCGCGGGCAATTCGGCCCGGGTGAGCGGAAGCGGCGGGAAGCGACGCATTGGGCGAACCGAACGAACAGCCGCCGGGCGAGCCGGGGTCACCGGCAGGCCGCAGAAGCCGCCGAACCGCCGGGCGGCTTCTGCTGCGCGCCAGCGTGCCGGTGCTGCTGGTTCTCGGTACGTTCGCGCTTGCCGTTCCGTTCGACGACGCCGGCGAGCGGCTGAACGGCGATTTTCTTGCCGATGCCTCCGCCGAGACCCCGTCCCACGGCGTCGAATCGTTCTTTGCCCCGCTTGCGGCCCACGGCACCTGGGTCGCGCATCCGCGGTACGGCTTCGTATGGATTCCGGCGAAGGTGCCGCAGGAATGGCGGCCCTACACCCTCGGCCAATGGCTCTGGACGGACCGCTTCGGCTGGGTCTGGGCGTCCGACGAGCCGTTCGGATGGGCGACCTATCATTACGGCCGCTGGGGCTACGAGACCGAATACGGCTGGTTCTGGGTGCCGGGCGACAGGTGGGCGCCGGCATGGGTCACGTGGCGCGAGGGGGACGACAGCATTGGCTGGGCTCCGATCGCCCCCGACGGGCCGGGGCTGGCCTGGGGCTTCCCGGCGGTGCAGCGGCCGCCAGTGACGGAAGCCTGGGTGTTCGTGCCGAGCCTGCGCTTCGCGCAGCCGCGGCTCTATCTCTATGCCCTGCCGGTCCGAGAGACCTGGCGCTCCCTCGACCGGGCGCCGCTGAAGTGGAGTTATTCCGATGCGGCGGACCTCGTCGACAGGCCGTTCGACCGCGACTGGCTTCGCCGTCACAACGGACAGCTCGACGTGCCCGCGAGCACGGTCGATTTCGTCGACGAACCCGCGGCGGCGAAACGGACGGGTTCGATGTTCCGGCTGTTCCGACCCGAAATCGCACGTGGCGAGGAACCGCTGCCGGTACCGCCGAAGCTCGTTTCCGGGCCTTCCGGGGTGAAGCCGGTCACGATCGGCGAGCGCGCCGTGCGCCAACTCGCCCCGCCGCCTCCGAAATCCAATCTCAAGGTGCCGAAGGGCGCGACGAAGCCGCTACCGCCCCACGCGCGGGAAGCCCAACCCGCCGGACCGTGATGTGCGGGACGGACGACGCACCGGCTTTGCCTCCCACACCTCTTTCCAGCAGCCCTTGGTTTGCAAATCCATTCCTCCCCAAGGTTTTCCACATGGGCCTTATCAGAATAATACTCGCCCTTTCAGTTGTATTTGCCCATTCAGGAAAATACATATTCGTTGGAGGCCAATATGCAGTTCAATTGTTTTATATAATTTCGGGATTTCTGATTTCATATATCATTGTTGAAAGAAAACGGTACAATAAAATATCGCTTTTCTATCTCAATCGATTTTTGCGACTATATCCAATATATTGGTTTGTGGCCATAATTACGCTCGCGCTGTACGCATGTGCCTTGCTGTTTCCGAAGCTCGCGCCGGCTCTCATGGTCACCCCCGACTTCTTCAAGGTTTATCGAGAAGTCGGCGTCAACGGATTGATTTTGCTCGTCTTCTCGAATATCGCACTGTTCGGTCAGGACTGGGTGATGTTCACCGGCGTCCGGGAGGGCGTATTCAGGTTCGTCACCGATTTCCGCCAGTCGGAACTGCCGGTCTGGAACGGTCTTCTCGTTCCGCAAGCCTGGACCCTGGGCGTGGAGCTGACGTTCTACCTCGTCGCGCCGTTCCTGCTGCACCGGACGAGGCTCGTCATAAGCCTTGCCGCAGCGTCGGTCGTACTGCGGATCCTGCTGATCCAATTCGGCCCCGGCGGCAACGATCCATGGACTTACCGGTTCTTTCCGACCGAACTCGCGCTCTTTCTCGGCGGGGCTCTGTCGCACCAGTTTCTGAGGCCGGCCTATGAACGCTGGCTCGGCAGGCGCTATCAGGCGGCGACGAAGATCGCGACCGCCCTCGTGGTGCTGATCTGCGTCTTGTTCTTCACCGTGCCGGTGACGACCGCGAGCACGCTGGCGTTGTTCGCGGCCTTCCTTCTGGGCCTGCCGTTCCTGTTCAGCTTTCAGGTCGGAAATGCGCTCGACCGGAAAATCGGAGACCTGTCCTATCCCGTCTATATCTCGCACATGATCGTCATCGCCCCGGCGCGCGCCGCGCTCGACGCGCTTGCACCGGGCCTGACCGTGACACTGGTCTATCCCGTCACCGTTGCGATCGTCACGCTCGCGATCAGTTACGTGATCGAGAAATATCTCGGGGATCCCCTCGAGGCGATCCGCAGCCGGATCCGGCGCGCCTGACGGCCTTCCGTCGGGTCGCCTGTCAGCCGCTCACTCCACCGTGACGGATTTGGCGAGATTTCGGGGCTGGTCCACGTCGGTGCCATTGGCGACGGCCATGTAATAGGCCAGGAGCTGGATCGGCACGGTGTAGACGATCGGCATGATCGCCTCGGGCATTTCCGGCATCAGGATGACCTCGGCCGGCGTGATTCCGGCATGCTCCAGGCCTTTCTGGTCGGTGATCAGCACGATGCGGCCGCCCCGGGCCGCAACCTCCTGCATGTTCGAGGCCGTCTTCTCGAACAGGCGGTCGAACGGCGCGATCACGACCACCGGCACGTCCTCGTCGATCAGCGCGATCGGGCCGTGCTTCAGTTCGCCGGCGGCATAGCCTTCGGCGTGGATGTAGGAAAGCTCCTTCAGCTTCAGCGCGCCCTCAAGTGCGATCGGATAGGCGATGCCGCGGCCAAGATAGAGCACGTCGCTGACGCGGTGGAGGCGGCGGGCGATCGCCTCGATGGTGCCTTCGAGCGCGAGGGCATCGGAGACGAGCCGGGGCACCTCGCCGAGCGCCGCCACCAGCGCCTGCTCGGCGGCCACGTCGAGATGGCCCCGCGCCCGGCCAGCCGCGACGGCAAGCGAAGCAAGCACGGCAAGCTGGCAGGTGAACGCCTTGGTGGACGCGACACCGATCTCAGGGCCGGCGAGCGTGGGGATCGCCAGATCCGATTCCCGTGCGATGGTCGAGGTCGGCACATTGACGATGGATGCGATGGTCTGGCCGCCTTCGCGGCAATAGCGCAGGCTTGCCAGCGTGTCCGCGGTCTCGCCCGACTGGGAGATGAACAGCGCGAGCCCGCCCGGGGTCAGCGGCGCCTCTCGATATCGGAACTCGGACGCGACGTCGATGTCGACCGGCAAACGCGCGAGTTGCTCGAACCAGTATTTGCCGACGAGGCCGGCATAGTTGGCGGTCCCGCAGGCGGTGATGGAAAGCCTCGGCAGTGCCGCGAAGTCGATCTTGCCGTCGCCGGGGGGGCGGGCCGTTCCGGTGCCGAAATCGAGATAGTGGGCGAGCGTGCGCGACAGCACGTCCGGCTGCTCATGGATCTCCTTCTCCATGAAGTGGCGGTAGTTGCCCTTCTCCACCAGCAGCGCATTGGTGCGCAGCACCGTCACCGCACGCTTCGCGGGCTTGCCGGAGGCATCGAAGATTTCGTACCCGGCGCGGTGCAGAACTGCCCAGTCGCCCTCTTCGAGATAGATGATGCGGTCGGTGAACGGGGCAAGCGCGATGGCATCGGAGCCGAGGAACATCTCGCCATCGCCGATTCCGACCGCCAGTGGCGAGCCGCGCCGGGCACCGATCAAAAGATCGTCCTCACCCTCGATCAGGATCGCCAGGGCGAACGCGCCGCGCAGCCGGGAAAGCGTCGACGCGACGGCCTCGCGCGGCGTCGCGCCCGCCTTCAGGGTCGCGGCGATCAGGTGCGCGATGACTTCGGTATCGGTGTCGCTCTCGAAGACGGCACCACCGGCGATGAGCTCGTCCTTGAGAGGGCGGAAGTTCTCGATGATGCCATTGTGCACCACGGCAACGGGGCCGGCGACGTGGGGATGGGCGTTGCGCTCCGTCGGGGCGCCGTGGGTTGCCCAGCGGGTGTGACCGATGCCGGAGGTGCCTTCGAGGGGCTCGGCGGCGATGAGCGCTTCCAGATTCCGCAGCTTGCCCGGCGCGCGGCGCCGGACGAGCACGCCCTCTTCAAGCGTCGCGATACCGGCGGAATCGTAGCCGCGATATTCGAGGCGCTTGAGGGCGTCCAACAAGCGCTCGGCAACCGGAGCCCGGCCCACAATCCCGACGATGCCGCACATGGCTATTCTCCTTGCAACGCAACAGGCTGCGATCTAGCGGCCTGCCGCGCCGATTCCCAAATCACACTCGGTATCGTTTCGTGACGCCGAGGGCGGATGCAGGAACCGCGTCAGTGGGTGTCGCTGCCGCCTTCGGCCTTGCGGCGCGCCTGATCCTCGCGGATCGCCCGCCCCCGGCCTTCCTTGACGACCTGGCGGCCGCGCGCGATGGCGAGCGCGTCGGCCGGCACATCCGCAGTGATGACGCTGCCGGTGCCGACGAAGGCGCCGTCGCCGATGGTGACGGGCGCCACCAGCGCGGAGTTGGAGCCGATGAAGGCGCCTGCCCCGATCTCGGTGTGGTGCTTGAAGGTGCCGTCATAGTTGCACACGATCGTGCCGGCGCCGATGTTGGCGCCCGCACCGACACGGGCATCGCCGATATAGCTGAGGTGGTTGAGCTTGGCGCCCTCTTCGATCCGGGCAGCCTTGACCTCGACGAAGTTGCCGACCCGCACCTTCTCGCCGAGATCCGCACCGGGGCGCAGCCGCGCGAACGGTCCGATCCGGGCATCGCGTCCGACATGAGCGCCTTCGATGTGGCTGAACGACAGGATTTCCACGCCGTCCTCGACGGTGACGCCGGGGCCGAACACCACGTTTGGCTGCACGACGACATCCCGGCCGAGCCGGGTGTCGTGGCTGAAGAACACCGTTTCCGGCGCAACCAGCGTGGCGCCTTCGAGCAGCGCGCGGCGGCGGGCGCGCTTCTGGAACGATGCTTCGCAATCGGCGAGCTGGGCGCGGTCGTTGACGCCCTGCACTTCCTCCTCGCCGGTCACCTCCACCTCGACGGCGAGGCCGCGGGCATTGGCGATCTCCACGGCGTCGGTCAGGTAGAACTCGCCCTTCGCGTTGGCATTGCCGATGGCGTCGAGCAGGCCGAGCACATGGCCGCCGCGGAAGGCGATGATCCCGGAATTGCACAGGCGCACAGTCTTCTCCGCCGGCGAAGCGTCCTTCTCCTCTCGGATGGCCTTCAGCCGTCCGCCTTCCACGAGGAGCCGGCCGTAACCCGTCGGATCGGCCGCCTCGAAGCCGAGGACCGCGAGGTCGGCGCCAGCGGAAAGGCGGGCGCGCAGCCGCGTGATCGTGCCCGGTTCGACCAGCGGGGCATCGCCATAGAGCACGATCACCTCTCCCGCCCCGCGCTCGAGTGCGGCGCGCGCCGAAAGCACGGCGTGCGCGGTGCCGCGCCGCTCCGTCTGCTCGAACACCTCATAGGCGACGTCGAGAGCGGCGGCCGGCTTCGCCAGCGCCTTGCCCACGCGTTCGCCGCCGTGGCCGACGACGAGCGCGATGCCGTCAGCGCCGGCGGCGGCGGCGGCGTCGAGCACGTGCGCCGCCATCTCGCGCCCACCCACCTTGTGCAGCACCTTGGGGAGCGACGAGCGCATGCGCGTTCCCTCTCCTGCCGCCAGGATCACGGCGAGGCAGGAGCGGACGGGAGCGGCGGAGGGCGAAGCGGTCATGAGAGCGTTCCTGAGGGATGGCCTTTCCACCGGAAATACCGGATATCGCCGGATGAAATCCGATGGCCAGCCGCTTGTGGCGATGGCGCGGCATTCCGTCAAGCGCGGGCCGGCGAGAGGCTTGTTCGATTCGACGTGTTCGATTCGACTTGCGTTCCCCGCCGGCTTGAACACACTCCGCGCTGACGCCGCCGACGGCGCTCGCCATCCCCTCGGGCCCGTCGTTCGACCCAATCCGACCGTCGGTCGGTGACAAGGAGCCATTCGTCATGATGTCCGCCAAGCGCCCGCGCATCGGGGCCGGTCTGGCAACCCTGCTGCTGGCCTCGTGCCTTTCCGGCGCCGCCTTTGCCGCCGCCCCCACCGGCAACCCGATCGCAGATGCGTTCCTCGCCGGCCTCGAAGCCCGCGGCTTCAAGGACGTGACGGTCGAGAGCGTGACCGGGGACAGCGACACCGCCGAACTCAAGGGCATTCGCGCCGTTGAAGACCGTCCGGCTCCGCCTCCCGCCGAAGCCGCGACGCCGGATGAGGCCAAGCCGGATGCGGCAGCGCCGGACGAGGCCAAGCCGGATGAAGCGACGGGCGATTCGGGTGGCGACGACGGCGGCAGCGAAAGCGCCGACGGCGGCGCCACCGGGCAGGCCGCTCCGGCTGAACCGGCAACGCCGCCCGCGCCTCCTCCCGCACCGATGGTGCTGACGGTCAATCACCTGCTGATCGACAATGCGGGCGTCGACGGCGGTCGCATCAAGGCAGGCGTGTTCAACGCCGACGGCCTCTCCTTCGTGGACGACGAGAGCAAGCTGACCGTCGGCAGCCTTGCCGCCTCGGATATCGAGATCCCGTCCGCCGACTCGGTGAAATCGGGCGACGACCTGAACAAGGCGCAGGCGCTCTACAAGCAGGTGACGATCAGCGACGTCCTTGCTACCGACAAGGACGGCTTCGCCGTGCCGGTGAAGACGATCACGGCCTCGACGGACGACATCGTCGACGGCATTCCGCACTCGGGCGCCTTTGCAGCGAGCGGCATCGTCATCGACGTCAACCAGGTCGCAGACCAGGACTTCAAGAAAGAACTGCTCGCGCTCGGCTACACCACGCTGAACCTTTCGGTTTCCGCAAAGGGTGCCTGGCATCCCGACAAATCGTCCGCGACCATCGACCAGCTTGAGGTCAACGCCGACGGCATCGGCTCGCTGACGCTGACCTCCGAGATCGGTGGTCTGAGCAAGGAGGCGGTCGCGGCCCTCTCCGACCCGGCCCAGTCCGACAAAAGCGACGCGGTCATCCAGGGTCTGACGCTGGAAAAGATGACCATCACCTTCAAGAACCAGACGCTGGTGCAGCGCGTGCTCGAGGCCCAGGCGAAGGATGCCGGCGTCTCGGCCGACGTCTACGCCTCGCAGCTCGCGGCGGCGATGCCGATGCTGCTGATGCCGCTGAAGAACCCCGAGTTCCAGAACACGACGGCGGCGGCGATCTCCACCTTCCTGAAGGATCCGAAGACCCTGACGGTCACCGCGAGCCCCGAGCAGGGCCTCTCGGTGATGGAGATCTTCGGCGCGGCCATGTTCGGGCCGGAACATCTGCCGCAGATGCTGAAGGCGTCGGTCGCGGCGAACCGGTAACCGGTGTGCCGGCCGGTGCTGCGGCACCGGCCGCTGCGGCGGAAAAGAAAAACCCCGGCGGGCACGCTGCCCGCCGGGGTTTTTTGTTCTCGACGTCGCTTGCCGGCTCAGTTCGGCAGGTTGAGGCGGATGTGCAGCTCGCGCAGCTGCTTGTTGGAGACCTCCGACGGCGCTCCCATCAGCAGGTCTTCGGCGCGCTGATTCATCGGGAAGACGACGACCTCGCGCAGGTTCTCCTGATCGCACAGCAGCATCACGATGCGGTCGACACCCGGCGCGATGCCGCCGTGGGGCGGCGCGCCGAATTCAAGCGCCCGGAGCATGCCGCCGAAGCGGCTTTCCAGCACATCTTCCGGATAGCCGGCGATGGCGAACGCCTTGCGCATGATTTCCGGCTTGTGATTCCGGATGGCGCCCGACGACAGCTCGATGCCGTTGCAGACGATGTCGTACTGGAACGCCTTGATTTCCAGCGGATCCATCGTCTCCAGCGCCTCAAGGCCGCCCTGGGGCATGGAGAACGGGTTATGAGAGAAGTCGACGCGCTTCTCGTCCTCGTTCCACTCGAACATCGGGAAGTCGACGATCCAGCAGAGCGCGAACTGGTTCTCGTCGACAAGGCCGAGATCGCGGCCCGCGCGGGTGCGGGCCTGGCCGGCGAAGGCGACGAATTTCTCGGGCCGGCCGCAGACGAAGAACACCGCATCGCCGGCTTCGAGCCCGAGCTGGGTGCGGATCGCCTCGGTGCGCTCCGGGCCGATATTCTTGGCGATCGGACCGGCGCCGCCTTCCTCGCCCTCGCGCCAGAAGATGTAGCCGAGGCCGGGCTGGCCCTCGCCCTGCGCCCAGGCGTTCATGCGGTCGCAGAAGGCGCGGCTACCGCCGGTCTTCGCAGGAATGGCCCACACCTCGACCTTCGGGTCAGAGGCGATCATGTTGGCGAACACCTTGAAGCCGGATCCGGCGAAGTGCTCGGTGACGGCTTCCATCTCGATCGGGTTGCGCAGGTCCGGCTTGTCATTGCCGTATTTGCGCATCGAAACCGAATAGGGAATGCGCGGGAACACCTGGGTCACGCGGCGGCCGCCGCCGAACTCCTCGAAGATGCCGCGCAGCACCGGTTCCACCGTCTGGAACACGTCTTCCTGGGTGACGAAGCTCATCTCGATATCGAGCTGGTAGAACTCGCCCGGTGAGCGGTCGGCGCGGGCGTCCTCGTCGCGGAAGCAGGGCGCGATCTGGAAATAGCGGTCGAAGCCCGCGATCATCAGGAGCTGCTTGAACTGCTGCGGCGCCTGGGGCAGCGCGTAGAACTTGCCGGGATGCATGCGGGCCGGCACCAGGAAGTCGCGGGCGCCTTCCGGGCTCGACGCCGTGAGAATCGGCGTCTGGAATTCGGTGAAGCCCTTGTCCACCATGCGGCGGCGCAGGCTGGAGATGATCTGCGAGCGCTTGACGATGTTGCGGTGGAGCGTGTCGCGGCGCAGGTCGAGGAAGCGGTACTTGAGCCGCAGGTCTTCCGGGTAGTCCGGTTCGCCGAACACCGGCAGGGGCAGTTCCTTGGCGGCGGACAGGACCTCGGCCTCGCGCACGAACACCTCGATGCGGCCGGTCGGCAGACGGTCGTTGACGGTCTCCGGCGTGCGGGCCTTCACGACGCCGTCGACGCGGATCACCCACTCCGCTCGCACCGTCTCGACCAGCTTGAAGGCCGGCGAATCCGGGTCGCAAACCACCTGAGTGATCCCGTAGTGGTCGCGCAGGTCGATGAACAGGAGACCGCCGTGATCTCGCACGCGATGCACCCACCCGGACAGGCGGACGGTCTTGCCGACATCGCCCTCGACCAGCTCTCCGCAGGTGTGGCTACGATAAGCGTGCATAAGGAATCCTCGTGAAATGATCCGGCGCGAAACCGGCCGGCATCGTGGCGCCGGGTAAAACCGCCATGGCCGTTGCATTTCCCGCGTGTGCGGGAGGCGCGCTGGTTTAGCAGGTCGGAAAACGCAGGCCAACCGTTGATGCCCGCGCTCGCGTGCGCGGGAATTGGCGCCGGAAAGCGCACGCAGCCGCCACTTTGTCAAGGCGAACCCGGTCTTCCGCGACCGTCCGGCGAGGCCCCGCCCGGCGCAATCCACCTCCGCATCGACCGGGGTGGAAAGCCGCACGGCAATCGTGTATGGAAGCCGCGACTTTCATGATCCCATGGCGTCGCGTTCGGCTTCCATTCCGGTTCCGGCTTCCTATCTGTGAGGTCGTGGCCGCCCTGTCCGAATTGCGGCGCAAGGAATTGCGGCAAACAATCGATGATAACCGTCCTCATCGCCGTCCACCTGATAATCGTGCTCGCGCTCGTCGCCGTCGTCCTGCTGCAGCGGTCGGAAGGCGGCGCGCTCGGCATCGGCGGAGGCGGTGGGTTCTTCTCGAGCCGCGGCACCGCGAATGTGCTGACGCGCACCACGGCGATCCTGGCGGGCCTGTTCTTCATCACGTCGCTGAGCCTGACGCTGCTCGCCCACGTGAACAGCGGCTCCGGCTCGATCCTGCAGCAGCTCGGCGGCAGCGGCACGGGCGCCGCCATTCCCAATGACACCCGCGGCGACGGCAAGGGCATCCTCGACACGCTGCGCGGCAACGCGCCCGCGTCGGACACCCCGGCCGCGCCCGCGCAGCAGGGTTCCGAGGCCTCCGCGCCGACCAACCAGGCGCCCGCCGCGACGCCTGCTCCGGCGCCGTCGGGACCGCAGGTTCCGAATTCGCAGTAAGCTTGTCGGGCGGCACATCGCCGCCCGATCCGCATGGACCGGCCCGAGCCCCCCGCCCGCGGAGGGGCAAGGGCCGTGTTTTGTTGAAAGACAGGACGCAGCCTCCTCCGGCGGCGTCCGAGGTTCGGGACGTCTTTGGCGACGGCCGGTCGCCTTGGCAAATCCCGTGCTTGAACAATGCGTTATCGCATCGTGTCGGCGCTCGCTCAGCGGCACGGTGCAGTAGCCGAATCGCTCAACCCGTTGATAAGGTGAACTCCCATGGCGCGGTACGTCTTCATAACCGGCGGCGTGGTCTCTTCTCTGGGAAAAGGTCTCGCATCGGCCGCTCTCGGAGCGTTGCTTCAGGCACGCGGTTTCACCGTGCGGCTTCGCAAGCTCGACCCCTACCTCAACGTCGATCCGGGCACGATGTCGCCCTACCAGCACGGTGAGGTGTTCGTCACCGACGACGGCGCCGAGACGGACCTCGACCTCGGTCATTACGAGCGGTTCACCGGACGTCCCGCAACCAAGCGGGACAACATCACCACCGGGCGCATCTATCAGGACATCATCACCAAGGAACGCCGCGGCGATTATCTCGGCGGAACCGTGCAGGTGATCCCGCACGTCACCGATGCCATCAAGGCTTTCGTGCTGGCCGGCAACGATGATGTGGACTTCGTGCTCGTAGAGATCGGCGGCACGGTCGGCGATATCGAAGGCCTGCCGTTCTTCGAGGCGATCCGCCAGCTCGGCAACGAGCTGCCGCGTGGCCATGCGGTGTTCATCCACCTGACGCTGATGCCCTACATCCCAAGCGCCGGCGAGATGAAGACAAAGCCGACGCAGCACTCCGTGAAGGAGCTGCGCTCCATCGGCATCCAGCCGGACATCCTCCTGGTGCGCTGCGACCGGCCGCTGCCGGAATCCGAGCGGCGCAAGCTCTCGCTGTTCTGCAATGTGCGCCAGGAAGCCGTGATCGCGGCCCAGGATGTGGCTTCGATCTACGACGTGCCGATCGCCTACCACCGCGAGGGGCTGGATGACGAAGTGCTCGCCGCCTTCGGCATCGAGGCGCCGGCCCCGGACGTGAGCATGTGGGCCACCATCGCCGACCGGGTGAACAACCCCGAAGGCGAGGTCACCATCGCGGTCGTCGGCAAGTACACCGAGCTCAAGGACGCCTACAAGTCGCTGATCGAGGCGCTGGTCCACGGCGGCATCGCCAACAACGTGCGCGTGAAGATCGAGTGGATCGAGTCGGAGATCTTCGAGAAGGAAGACCCGGCGCCGTGGCTGGAGCGCGTCAACGGCATTCTCGTGCCCGGCGGCTTCGGCGAGCGCGGCTCGGAAGGCAAGATCGCCGCGGCCGGCTTCGCCCGCCGCCGCAACGTGCCCTATTTCGGCATCTGCTTCGGCATGCAGATGGCTGTGATCGAGGCGGTGCGCAGCCTCGTCGGCATTCCGCAGGCGAGTTCCACCGAGTTCGGCGCCACGCCGGAGCCGGTCGTCGGCCTGATGACCGAGTGGCTGAAGGGCAACGAGCTGGAGACCCGGGCCGCCAACGGCGATCTCGGCGGCACCATGCGGCTCGGCGCCTATGACGCGGTGCTCGCACCCGGCAGCAAGATCGCCGGGATCTACGGCACCACCAGCATCTCGGAGCGCCACCGCCATCGCTACGAGGTGAACATCGGCTATCGCGACCGGCTGGAGCAGTGCGGGGTGCGGTTCTGCGGCATGTCGCCGGACGGCCTGCTGCCGGAAACCATCGAACTGGCGAACCATCCCTGGTTCATCGGCGTGCAGTACCATCCGGAGCTGAAGTCGCGGCCGTTCGCGCCGCACCCGCTGTTCGCCTCGTTCATCGCCGCGGCGATCGAGCAGAGCCGGCTCGTCTGACGATGGCGGCGGACGCGGCTCTGCCGGCACGCACGGACGGACCGACCCGCGGAATCGACCATATCGTCCAGGTCGTGACGGACCTCGAGGAAGCGGCGGCGTGCTATCGCGCCCTCGGCTTCACGACGACCCCACCCGCGCGTCATCCGTTCGGGACGGGCAACATCCTGGTCCAGTTCGCGAACCGGAGCTTCCTCGAACTTCTGACCGTCGTCGATCCGGCCGCGATCGAAGAGCCCGGGCCGGGCCGATTTTCGTTCGCAGCGTTCAACCGCGATGCGCTGGCCTCCCATGGCGAAGGCGGTGCGATGGTGGTGGTGCGCAGCAACGACGCCGCGGCGGACCGGGCAGCCTTCGCCGCCGCCGGCCTGCCGGTGTTCGAGCCGTTCGGCTTCGAGCGCACCGCCACGGGTCCGGACGGCGTTGCCCGCAAGGTGGCATTCTCGCTCACCTTCACGGGCGATCCGGAGGCGCCGGACGTCGGCATCTTCGCCTGCCAGAGCCACTATCCGGAGAATTTCTGGAAGCCGGACTTCCAGCGCCACGACAACGGTGCACATGGCATCGCCGGCATCGTGATCTCCACCCCGCGGCCGGATGCCTCCGCTGCGGTTTGGGCCGCCGTGACCGGTGCGATACCGCGCCCTGTGGCCGGTGGGCTTTCGTTCGACACGGCCGACGGAGACGTGACGCTGCTCACGCCAGAGTCCATCAGGGAACGATGGGGCATCTCCATTCCGGCCGATCGATCCATTCGTCCGCATATTATCGCCATGCGGATCGCAATGCCCGAATTCCACCACACGAGCGCCGGAATCTGGTTCGAGAAGATTGAGCACGGCAACGCGGGAGCGGTTCGAATCGTTCCCCCGGGCCGCGCCCATGGCCTGATGCTCATCATCGAGACGATGGGAAGTCGGGTCCTGTGATTCCTGAAACAACGGATCGGTCCCGCCGGTCCTGACGATATGGCGATGGTGTCAGCCGGGTTTGTCGTGTCAGCTGTCCTTCGCGCCGCTACACGCCTGCCTGCTGCCCTGGCTTCTATCGAGGTTGCTTAGATGGTGCTGACGACCCCCGGCAGAACGACGAACGCAGCCGCCTCGCAGAGCGGGGCCATGTCCGCCGGACCGCAGGGCACTCCGACACCGCCAGCCCGGCCAACGCTGATGGATGCGCTGGCCCCGATCGCCTCCCGACATACCCAGATCAAGCCGCCGCCGTCGCCCTCCGCGATGCGCCCCCGCCGCCCCAACGCGGCCGAGCTGCGCGGCGTCGCCGAGACGGCGCTGATCTCGCTCGCGGCCCGCGCAGTGGCCCCCAAGCGCTTTCCGCACCTGCGCTTCCGCGATCCCCTCGCTGAGGCGGCCGCGCGTGACCTTCGCCTCGACGTCGAGCGCTATGCCGACACCGACCAGCGCTCGCTCGACATCATCGCCCGCTCCTGGATTCTGGACGAGCTGGTCGGCGGCTTCACCAGCCGCTTCGCCAATGCCCAGATTCTCAACCTGGGCGCCGGCCTCACGACGCAGTTCCACCGCATGGACAACGGCTTCATGACGTGGATCGACGTGGACCTGCCGGAGATCGTCGAGCTGCGCAACGCCCTGCTGCCGTCGCGCGCCCGCCAGCGCTCGGTGGCGAGCGATCTCAACCGGCAGGACTGGGCGCAGTCGTTGCCGCTGCGCAAGGCGCCGACGCTGGTGCTGATCGAAGGCGTGACGATGTTCCTCGACCCGGCGGTTGTGCGCCGGCTGTTCGACGACCTTGCCGCCATCACCACGGGTCTCGACGCCGAACTGGTGTTCGATTTCGTGCCGAAGGCGCTCTGCGGCCGGCCGGACGCGATCAATGCCGTGGTGCGCGGACGCAACGAAGCCGGCGGCAAGCCGGTACTGTTCCGCTGGGGCATCCGGCGCGACCGCGAACTCAATGCCGGCGTGAAGGAATGGACGCTCGTCCGTAATCTGCCGATCGAACCGCCGGCCCAGGCCGCGCCGCGCAAGCTGATGAACCGGCTCTTGAACCCGTTCGGCGGCAGCGGCCCGCGCCGCGGCATCGCGCAGATGCGCCGGGCACCGGATCCGGCCTGATTCCATGTCTTGATTCCGGTTCCGGCGTCCCGTTCGGCGGGACGCCACGTTCCCGGCGTGCAGATTTCCCCACGCCCCGGGTGGACTTTTCCCGCTCCATCGCGTAGAGAACCGGCGCTGCACCGGCTTGGCCGGAGGCTGAACGGAAGGCCGTGCCTGCACGATACCTCATCCTCGAGGTGAAGGGCATGCCGGATGGACCCATGAGGGTTCGCGCTTCCCGTGTCTCCGCTCACGAAGACGAAGAGACGAATGCCTTTCCAAAGGCTTCGACGGGGCTCCGCGCCAGCTGTGCATTGAACGAGGAAAGGCAGAACCATGGCTCTTTACGAGCATGTATTCCTGGCCCGGCAGGACGTGTCCGGGCAGCAGGTCGATGGCCTGATCGAGCAGTTCAAGGGCATTCTCGAGCAGAACGGCGGCAAGGTCGCCAAGATCGAGAACTGGGGCCTGAAGACGCTCGCCTACCGCATCCGCAAGAACCGCAAGGCGCACTATGCGCTGCTCAACATCGACGCTCCGGCTCCGGCCGTGGCCGAGATGGAGCGCCAGATGCGCCTCAACGAAGACGTGCTGCGCTTCATCACCGTGCGCGTCGACGAGCTCGAGGAAGGTCAGTCCGTCATGCTGCAGAAGCGTGACCGCGACGACCGTCGCCGCGGCCGTGGCGATCGCGAGTTCGAGGGTGGTGGCGGCGGCCGTGATCGCGACCGCGATCGTGACGATCGCCCGCGCCGCCGCCGTGAAGACGACTTCGGAAGCATGGACAACGAATAATGATCGACATCGCTCAGTTGCCGACCCGCCGGCCGTTCTTCCGCCGTCGCAAGACCTGCCCGTTCTCCGGCCCGAACGCGCCGAAGATCGACTACAAGGACGTGAAGCTGCTCCAGCGCTACATCTCCGAGCGCGGCAAGATCGTGCCCTCGCGCATCACCGCCGTTTCGCAGAAGAAGCAGCGTGAGCTCGCCCGCGCCATCAAGCGCGCGCGCTTCCTGGGCCTTCTGCCCTACGTCCTGAAGTAACTTCAGGATCGATTCGCGCGGCGCGGGCGGTGTCCGGCACAAAGCCGGGTTCCGCCCGCGTCGTATTTTCCGTCTGGACCAGACCGATCCCCAAGGGGGGACGCCGTCAGGCCCTAACCGTCCAGAATGGACGGGACAGACCCGAGGAGACTACCCATGGACGTCATCCTGCTCGAGCGTATCGCCAAGCTCGGCCAGATGGGCGACGAAGTCCGCGTGCGCGACGGCTTCGCCCGTAACTTCCTGCTGCCGCAGGGCAAGGCGCTGCGCGCGACCGCCGCGAACCGCAAGCGCTTCGAGAACGAGCGCGTGCACCTCGAGGCCCGCAATCTCGAGCGCCGCACCGAGGCCGAGGCCGTTGCCGCCAAGCTCGACGGCCAGAGCTTCGTGACCGTTCGCCAGGCGGGCGAGACCGGCCACCTCTATGGCTCGGTTTCTTCGCGCGATATCGCCGCTCTGATCGATGCCGGCGGCTTTGCGATCAATCGCACCCAGGTGGTGCTGAACCACCCGATCAAGTCGATCGGTCTGCACAAGATCGAGATCGCCCTGCATCCGGAAGTCAGCGCCTCGATCACCCTCAACATCGCCCGCTCGGCGGACGAGGCCGAGCGCCAGGCGCGCGGCGAGGACCTGACCAAGCGCGGTCAGGGCTTCGAGTTCGAGGACGACGAGGAAGAGGAAGAAGACGCGATCGAGGTCGAAGGCGAGGAAGAGGCTTCCGCCGAGGCCTGATCCCTCCCCGTTCTGGACCGCTGGACACAAAGAAGGCACGATGCCACCCGCATCGTGCCTTTTTTGCGTTCACGCCCTCTTGAGCCGCAGGCGAAATCGGGCATACCATCGTCACTTCCCGATAACCCGATGGTCCGCTCGCATGCGAGCGCTTCGGAGAGTGCCCATGAACCGGCTGCTGCAAGGCTATCTCGCGCGTTCCATACGCCGGGGAAATCTTGAAATTGTCGATGCCAAGGGGCGTACACATCGATTCGGCGACGGTAGTGGCGAGTTGGTGCGGATACGCTTCAAGGACTCGAGGACCGAGCGAAAAGTTTTCCTCAATCCGGAGCACGAATTGGGTGAGGCCGTCATGGACGGCGGCGTCGTGTTCGAACGCGGCCGAATCTACGACTTTCTCGACGTCGTGTTGTCGAATACGCCGAGTACGCTGCCGAGCGCATGGTCGCGATTCGTTTATCGCTGGCGCGTGCTCACCCGGCGTATCAGGCAGCACAATCACGCGGTCGCGTCGCGGCGCAACGTCGCCCACCACTACGATCTCGATGGGCGGCTCTACCGGCTGTTCCTCGATTCGGACCGTCAATATTCCTGCGCCTATTTCGAGACGCCCGACAGCGACCTCGAATCGGCGCAGCTCGCCAAAAAGCGGCATCTGGCCGCAAAGCTGCTGCTGAAGCCGGAACAGAAGGTTCTCGACATCGGCTGCGGCTGGGGCGGGCTCGGGCTCTATCTCGCCGACGTTGGCGGTGTGGACGTGACAGGCGTCACGCTGTCCGAGGAGCAGCACGGTATCGCCAACGAGCGTGCCGTGGAACGCGGTCTGAAGGATCGGGCCCGATTCCACCTGAAGGACTATCGCGCGCTCGACGAGAGCTTCGACCGCATCGTCTCTGTCGGCATGTTCGAACATGTGGGCGTCGGACATTTCGGGGAGTTCTTCGGCAAGGTCGCCCGTCTGATGAAGCCGGACGGCGTGATGGTCCTGCATTCCATCGGCCGCTTCGACGGACCGGGCGACACCAATTCCTGGATCCAGAAATATATCTTCCCCGGCGGCTACATCCCGGCCCTGTCCGAAGTGCTGCCCGTCATCGAGCGCTCGGGCCTCAAGGTGACGGACATCGAGATCCTGCGCCTGCACTATGCCGAGACGCTGAAGGCGTGGCGGGAGCGCTTCCTGGAACGTCGCGACGAAGCGCTGAAGCTGTATGACGAGCGCTTCTGCAGGATGTGGGAATTCTATCTCGCTGCCTCAGAGACGGCGTTCCGGTATCAGGACATGATGGTGTTCCAGATCCAGCTCACGCGCAGCCAGCACGCGGTGCCGCTCACCCGCGACTATATCTACGAGGCGGAGGCGCGACTGCGCGAACAGGAGCGCGAACGCGGAATCGGTGTACCGAGCCCGTTGCGGCTCGCAGGCGAATGACGCTGCCGCAAGCCTGATCCTTGGAAACGCATGATCCCTGGAAACGAATGGGCCGCGGGAGCCTCGCTCCGGCGGCCCATTCGCATCTTACCCATCGCCCGCTTCCGGCCCGCTGACACAAGATGCGGACCCGTCATTCCCGCCGCTCCGCGCGGCGCGCACTCAGCATTCGGTCAAATTGACCGCAAGGCCGCCGAGCGACGTCTCCTTGTATTTCGACTGCATGTCCGCCCCGGTCTGCCGCATGGTGGCGATGACGCGGTCGAGGCTGACATGGTGGGTGCCGTCACCGGACAGTGCCAGCGATGCCGCCGTGATCGCCTTGACGGCGCCGAAGGCGTTACGCTCGATACATGGGATCTGCACGAGCCCACCGATCGGATCGCAGGTCATGCCGAGATGATGTTCCATGCCGATCTCGGCAGCATTCTCGATCTGCGCCGGGGTGCCGCCGAGCGCGGCGGCGAGGCCGGCCGCGGCCATCGAGCAGGCGACTCCGACCTCGCCCTGGCAGCCCACCTCGGCGCCTGAAATCGAGGCGTTCAACTTGAACAGCGCGCCGACCGCGGTGGCCGTCAGCAGGAAGGCTCGAACGCCCGCGATGTCCGAGCCGCAGTGGTCGCGATAATAGCGCAGCACGGCCGGCACAACGCCCGCCGCGCCGTTGGTCGGTGCCGTGACGACGCGGCCGCCGGCCGCGTTCTCCTCGTTGACGGCGATGGCGTAGAGGCTCACCCACTCCATGATCTCGTGAGGCGGCCGCGCATTTGTGGCCGCCACCGCGAGCAGCCGATCGCGCAGGCCCTTGGCCCGCCGCCGCACAGCCAGGCCGCCGGGCAACTCGCCTTCGCTCGAAAGCCCGCGATCGACGCACAGCATCATCGTCGCGAACACGCGGTCGAGGTGCAAATCGACGTCGGCGGCCGGTCTCAGGGCGAGTTCGTTCGCGTAGACAATCTCGGCGATGGATCGGCCTGCCGCAGCCGTATGCGCCACGAGCTCACGTGCCGAGCGGAACGGAAACGGCACCGCCGAGGTATCCGATTGCGGTCGGCCGACCTCCTCCTCCGGTACGACGAACCCGCCACCGACGGAACACCAGCGTGCATGGCCGACGACAGCGCCGCCGGCATCGAATGCGGTGAAGGCAAGCGTGTTCGGATGCACCGGCGTTTCCGCGACGCCGTCGAACACGACGGAGACCTCCGGATCGAAGGGAACAGGGTGACGGCCGGCGAGCGGCAGCACATGACGCTGCTTCAGATCCACGAACAGCCGTTCGGCCTCATCCGGATCGATGGTCTCAGGCTGAAGCCCGGCGAGGCCGAGAATAACGGCCTTGTCCGTGGCATGGCCGCGCCCGGTCCAGGCGAGCGAGCCGAACAGCTCGACGCGGACGGACGAGACCTCCGCGAGAATGCCGGCTGCGACGAGCCCGCCGGCAAAGGCGTTCGCGGCCTTCATCGGCCCGACGGTGTGCGACGAAGACGGCCCGATGCCGATCTTGAACAGCTCGAAGACGCTGATCAACCCATTCCCCCAAAGCTCGAAAGGACCGGAGCCGCTTCCCCGATCGGCACCCGGATTTGCATCCGTCCAGACTATGACGCGGTTTGCAGCGCGTCACACGCGGCATCTCGCTCCAGCACGCCTTATCCCCGCGGTGCAACAGTCACACGCCGCCGCTTCCAGAGGGCGCGGCAGGCAAAGTAAAAAGATGTCCGCTCCCGATCGTAGCCGGCGAAGATAGACACGTCGCGCGTGCATTTCCATCGCGCGCCGCTTGCGAGGGGAGCAACATGGTGGTGAACGGGTCCGTCGTCTCCGGTCTGGAGGCGCTTCTGAAACGCAAGGCGACACCAGCCCACCGTGCGGGCCTCGATGCCATCCTCGGCGCCTGGGGCACCTTCGGAGGAAGCCACGACGGCCGCCGCCTCGCCTACGTGCTGGCGACCGCCTACCACGAGACGGCAGGCACGATGCAGCCGGTCGCCGAATATGGCAGCGACGCCTACAAGCGCACCCTCTACGACATTGCCGGCCGCGATCCGGCGCGCGCCCGGTTGATGGGCAACACCCAGCCCGGCGACGGCGTGCGCTATGCCGGCCGCGGCTTCGTGCAGCTGACGTGGAAGAACAACTATGCCCTCGCGGGCCGCAAGCTCGGCCTCGATCTCGTCGCCCGACCGGACGACGCCCTGAAGCCGGACATCGCCGCACGCATCCTCATGGCCGGAATGGCTGAAGGCTGGTTCACCGGCAAGACGCTCGCCACCTACATCGATGGCGGCACCTGCGACTGGAAGGGGGCGAGGCGCATCGTCAACGGCACCGACAAGGCCGACCTGATCGCCGGCTATGCGCGCCGCTTCCACGCGGTCATCGGCGACGTGGCCTGACAAGCCGGACGATCAAGACGGAGACGAAAAAGGCCCGGACTGAGCGGTCCGGGCCTTCAAGACGGATCGGAGATGACGCGCGCGTAGAGCGCACGCCTGCGCAGGTCAGAGCTGCTCGAGGCGCGTCACGTCGCGCACGGCGCCCTGATCGGCGGAGGTGGTCATCGCCGCATAGGCACGTAGCGCGGCCGAGACCTTGCGCTCGCGCGTCGCCGGCTTCCACGCCTTCGCCCCCTTGGCATCCATGGCCGCGCGGCGGCGGACGAGTTCCGCCTCGTCGATGGCGAGGCGGATGACGCGGTTCGGGATGTCGATCTCGATCCTGTCACCCGGCTCCACGAGCCCGATGGCACCGCCCTGCGCTGCCTCAGGCGAGGCGTGACCGATGGAGAGACCGGACGTGCCGCCGGAGAAACGGCCGTCGGTGATGAGCGCGCACGCCTTGCCGAGGCCTTTCGACTTCAGGTAGCTGGTCGGATAAAGCATTTCCTGCATGCCGGGACCGCCGCGCGGCCCCTCGTAGCGGATGACCACCACGTCGCCGGCGACGACCTTGCCGCCGAGAATGCCCTCGACCGCGTCGTCCTGACTCTCGAACACCTTCGCGGGACCGGAGAACACGAGGATGCTCGCGTCGACGCCCGCGGTCTTCACGATGCAGCCCTTTTCGGCGAGGTTGCCATAGAGCACCGCGAGGCCGCCATCCTTGGAGAAGGCATGCTCCACGTCGCGGATGACGCCCTTCTCGCGGTCGAGATCGAGTTCCTTGTAACGGCGATCCTGGCTGAAGGCGACCTGGGTGGGGATGCCGCCCGGCGAGGCGCGGAAGAAGGTGGCGACCGACTCGGAATTGGAGCGCTTCACGTCCCAGCGGTCGAGCGCCTTGCCGAGGGTTTCGGCATGGACGGTCGGCAGGTCCGCATGGATCAGCCCGCCGCGGTCGAGTTCGCCGAGGATCGCCATGATGCCGCCGGCGCGGTGCACGTCCTCGATGTGGACGTTGGACACGGCCGGCGCGACCTTGCAGACGCACGGCACACGGCGCGACAGGCGGTCGATGTCCTTCATGGTGAAGTCGACGCCCGCCTCATGGGCGGCGGCCAGCAGATGCAGCACGGTGTTGGTCGATCCGCCCATGGCGATGTCGAGCGTCATCGCATTCTCGAACGCCTCGAAGCTCGCGATGGAGCGCGGCAGCACGCTGGCGTCGTCCTGCTCGTAATAGCGACGTGCGAGATCGACGATCAGGTGACCGGCCTCGACGAACAGCCGGCGCCGATCCGCGTGGGTTGCGACCACGGTGCCGTTGCCCGGCAGGGAAAGGCCGAGCGCCTCGGTCAGGCAGTTCATGGAATTGGCGGTGAACATGCCGGAGCACGACCCGCAGGTCGGGCACGCGGAGCGCTCGATCACCTGCACGTCCGCGTCCGAAATGGTGTCGTCGGCGGCCGCGACCATGGCATCGACCAGATCGAGCGCCTTCTCCTTGCCGCCGATCTTCACCTTGCCGGCTTCCATGGGGCCGCCGGAGACGAACACCACCGGGATGTTGAGGCGCATCGCGGCCATCAGCATACCGGGCGTGATCTTGTCGCAGTTCGAGATGCACACCATCGCGTCCGCGCAATGCGCGTTGACCATGTATTCGACGCTATCGGCGATGATCTCGCGCGACGGCAGCGAATAGAGCATGCCGTCGTGGCCCATCGCGATGCCGTCGTCGACAGCGATCGTGTTGAACTCTTTGGCGACGCCGCCGGCTTCCTCGATCTCGCGCGCGACAAGCTGGCCGAGATCCTTGAGGTGAACGTGGCCGGGCACGAACTGGGTGAAGGAATTTACGACGGCGATAATCGGCTTGCCGAAATCCTGGTCCTTCATGCCCGTCGCGCGCCAAAGGCCGCGCGCACCGGCCATGTTGCGGCCGTGGGTGGTCGTCCGGGAGCGATAAGCAGGCATCGTCGTCATTCCTCACGATTGCGGCAGGCCTCCCTCGCAGTTTGGAAGGGTTCGACAGCCGCGACGCCTTCCATCTATAGGAGGCTGGCGGTTTTGGCATCCCCCGACGGCAAAAAACAAGCCCGGTTCTGTTATTTTATTCCAAAAGAATGCCTTCAAACGACCGGATCGAAGCGAAGCACACCCCGGAAGCGCCCGCTCACCACGCTGTGATCGCCCGTTCCGGCAATGTCGGAAGGGCTTGCGCCTTCACAATTCGGATGGTGAATGAAACAATCGGAAAGTCAGCCACCGGCTTCGTCCACTCTCCCGCGATGTCGTGCGCCTGAAGATCCGCCGATCCCCGCCCTCTCATCGCCCGCACTTCCGGAGGCATCTGAATGTCCGTCGTCGTCGGCCTGCTTGCCGGTCTCGGATTCATCTTCATCGGCACCCAGTTCCTGACGGCGAACATGAAGCAGGTGGCGGGTCCGCCCTTCCACCGCCTCGTCGCGAAGGCCACGGGCAATCCCTGGAAGGCGACGCTGGTCGGTGTCGCGGCCGGCGCCATCATCCAGAGCACCAACGCCGTCACGTTCATCGTGATCAGTCTCGTCACGGCCGGGGCGACGACGGTACGGGCGGCAATGCCGATCGTCACGTGGTCGTATGCGGGGTCGACGCTCAGACTGCTGCTGGCGTCGTTCGACATCACCCTCGTCATCATGTCCGGCATCGCGCTGGTCGGGCTCGCGTTCCTGCTGGGCTACGACCGGGATGCGCGCTACCGCAACCTCGTTGCTGCCCTGCTCGGGCTCATGCTGCTGCTCTACGGTGTGCAGCTGATGGTCGCCGCTGCCGTGCCGCTGCGCGATTCGGCGGGGCTCCACGCCGTCCTCGCCATTGCAGACAGCTTCTATTTCTGGGGCTTCATCGCCGGCACGGCGCTTGCGGCCGTCATCCAGGGCCAGACGGTTTCCGTCATCGCGGTCGCGCTCGCCTCGGCCGGCGTGATCGACATCGATCAGACCTTCCTGATCGTGGTCGGCGCCAATCTCGGCACCGGCATCATGTCGGTCACCCAGGGCGCTGGGCTGTCGGGAACCGCGCGGCAGCTCAATCTCTACCAGCTCCTGCTCAAGCTCATCGGCGTCGCCGTGATGCTGCCGCTGCTGAGTGTCGAGCACTATACCGGCATCCCCCTGATCCGCGCCTTCGTGACACACCTGACGGCGGATGCCGCGCTTCAGGTGACGGCCGTGCACTGGATGTTCCAGATCGTCTCCGCACTGGTCGCCTCGGCGATCAATAACCCGCTGTTCCGCATCATCGAGCGCTGGAGCCCGCCCACCAGCGAGGAGACGCTCAGCAAGCCCGCCTTCATCACGCCCGTGCTGGAGAGCCAGCCGGTAGCGGCGATCACGATGGCAGAGCAGGAGCAGCTTCGCCTGTTGCGCCGGCTGCCGCATTTCCTCGACCGCGCCCGCATCGATGCCGAGCCTTATCCGAGCGACGACGAAACCGCGCGGCTCGCGGCGAACATCTCCCCTTCCGTCCTGCGCAAGTCGGGCGACGAGCTGGCAGACGCCATCGACGGCTTCCTGAAGAACACACTGCGAAATCCCGGCAAGCAGGCCGAGATGGACAGGCTGATGGGACTGTGGAATCGCAACCAGCAAATCCATGGTCTGCACATCGCGCTCGCACATCTCGGCAAGGGACTGTCCGACATGCGCAAGATCCCGGCGCTTGCCCCTCCCGCAGCCGTGATCGCCGAGTCCACCCATGCGATGCTCTCGGCGGTCGTCTCGGAACTCGAGGACTTCGACGCCGATTCACTGCCGATCATCCGTGCACTGACGAAGGATCGCTCAGAAGTATTGAAGAAGATGCGGCACGACATGGTCGAGCGTGCGCCCGACCTCGCCGCCGCGGACCGTCAGGCGTTGTGGTCGGCGATGGACCAGCTCGAACAAACGACATGGCTGTTGCGCCGATTCACGCTGAACCTGGCCGAGGATCGCCACTTGGAAGGGAAAGCCTGAGTCAAAAAGGCGGTTCGGCTTGACTTTCGCGCGAAGTTCGCCATTTATCCGGCGTGCACCGGCCGCGTGAACGGGATTTCGCCTCCAATCGAAATCGTCGGCCTGCCGAGCGCTCATCACGACATAGCAGACTGCCCAGTCACGCGGGGCGTCCTTTAGAACCCGCGAATGGCCGTTTTGGCCGCGTTGTTCCGCGCGCCCCGTCGGATGATTCGCCCATGAACGAAAGATTTCTTTTTGTCGACTTTTAACGAACTCGGCTTGGCCGAGCCGATTCTGAAGGCGCTCGCCCACGAGGGCTACGATGCGCCGACCCCGATCCAGGCCCAGGCAATTCCGCACGTCCTGCGCGGCAAGGACCTTCTCGGCATCGCCCAGACGGGCACCGGCAAGACCGCAGCGTTCGCGCTGCCGATCCTCAACCACCTCGAACTCAATCGCACCCGCCGGGTCGGCCGCCGCGCCTGCCGCGTTCTGGTGCTGTCGCCGACACGCGAACTCGCCGGCCAGATCCTCGATTCCTTCCGCGCCTATGGCCGGTTCATGAAGGTCACCTCCGCGCTCGCCATCGGCGGCGTGCCGGTCGGCCGGCAGGCCCGCAGCCTCATGCCCGGCGTCGATGTGCTCGTCGCCACCCCGGGCCGCGTGATCGACCTCTACGAGCAGGGCGCGATCAAGTTCGACGAGATCGAGATCCTGGTGCTCGACGAAGCCGATCGGATGCTGGAAGTGGGCTTCGTCCACGCCATCCGTTCTATTATCGCCAAGCTGCCGGAGGTCCGTCAGGGCCTGTTCTTCTCGGCCACCATGCCGAAGGAGATCGCCGATCTCGCCGAACGCCTGCTGCGCGAGCCGGCGACCGTGTCGGTCACGCCGGTCGCCAAGACGGCGGACCTGATCGAGCAGCGCGTGCTGTTCATCGACCAGGGTGCCAAGGGCCGGCTTCTGGCAGACGTCCTGACCAAGGAGCCGATCGACCGCGCCATCGTGTTCACCCGCACCAAGCACGGCGCGGACCGCGTGGTGCGCGGCCTTGCGGGTGCCGACATCGCCGCCGAGGCGATTCACGGCAACAAGTCGCAGGGCCAACGCGAGCGTGCGCTCCAGTCCTTCCGCCAGGGTCGTGTGAAGATCCTCGTCGCGACCGATATCGCCGCCCGCGGCATCGACGTCGACGGCGTCAGCCACGTTGTGAATTACGACCTGCCGAACGTGCCGGAGAGCTACGTTCACCGCATCGGCCGCACCGGCCGCGCCGGCGCGTCGGGTATCGCCATCTCGTTCTGCTCCAACGACGAGCGCGACGATCTGAAGGCGATCGAGAAGCTGATCCGCCAGCGCGTGCCGCTCGGCGACAGCAACTTCGCCGAACTGAAGCCGGATCCGCGCCCGGCGCCGGGCGAGGTGGAAACTGCCTCCACCGGCAACGGTGGCGGCCGCAACCGCGGCGGGCAGCGCCAGCGCGGTCCGCAGCAGCCGGGCGGCTTCCGCAACGGCGGCCGCGGCCAGGGCCAGGGCCGCTCCGACGGCGGCAATCGCCCACCCCGTCGCGAAGGCGGCGAGCTGCAGTCTGCCCCCGCTGGCGAGCGTGACGGCCGCCGCGACGGTCATTCCGGCTCCGCGCGCCCGAATGCCGGCCGGCCTCATGGCGCAGGCCGCAGCGACGGCGGCCGCCGGGCCGACGATCTCTCCGGTGTCCGGTTCCTGTCCCGAAAGCCGCGTGAGGAACGCGGCGAGGGCCGGCACGCCCACCACGACGGCAACCACTGACGGCCGATCGGCCTTCGCTCAAAAACCGCTTGTAAAAAAGTTCGCTTGAAGGAGATCAACTCCATGGCCAAGGAAGAGCTGCTCGAATTCGACGGCATCGTGACGGAAGTGCTGCCGGACGGCCATTTCCGCGTTACCCTCGACAACGACCATCAGGTGCTCGCCTATGCGGCAGGCCGGATGAAGAAGAACCGGATCAAGACGCTGGTCGGCGACCGCGTGACGGTCGAGATGTCGCCCTACGATCTCGACAAGGGCCGGATCAACTTCCGCCACAAGACGGGCGCCCCGCCGCCGTCGTCCGCGCCGGCCCGCCGGCCGCCGCCGCGTCGCCGCTGAGCCGCACGCCCTCAATGAAAAAGCCCCGGCGGGAGCGATCCTGCCGGGGCTTTTTTTCATGCCTTGCGGACGGCGCCGTGCGGCGTGCGCCTCGCATCACATCGCGGCGTCGATCACCGCCATCGCCGCCTCCGTCCCGGCGCCTATATCGACCTTTTGGCCGATGGCGCGGAATGCGCCGCCCAGCGCGGTGAGACCGATGACCGCGTGAAGCGGGCGCGCCGTCGGCCCCATGTGGCCGAGGCGGACGAGCTTGCCAGCGGTTTCGCGCATGCCAGCCGAGATCATCACGCCATAGCGGCCGCGGATCGCCCGGCGCAGTTCACCGTCGTCGATGCCGTCCGGAATACGCACGGCCGTCGCCGTGGGCGAGGCGACCGCTTCGCTCGCCGCCCACAGATCGAGCCCCATCGCCACGACGCCGGCCCGGAACGCCCGCGCCGTGAGGTCGTGACGCGCCCAGACCCTTTCGGGCCCCTCAGCGAGGTAAAGATCGAGCGCGGCATCGAGACCGTAGATCTCTGACACCGAGGGTGTGAACGGATAGCCGCGATCGCTGCGCCAGGCTTCCTTCCAGTCGAGGATGCTCAGGATCGAGGCGCGAGGCGCATCCGGATTCGCCTCCATCTTCGCCCAGGCCCGCTCCGAGACCCCGAGCAGCGTCAGCCCGGGCGAACCGCCGAGGCACTTGTTGGGGCCGGTCACGAACAGGTCGGAATGGGTCGGCTCGGGATGGACATCCATGCCGCCGAAGGACGACACCGCGTCGACCAGCATGTAGGCGCCGTGGGCGGCCACGATGCGGCCGATCTCCGCAAGCGGATTGATGGTGGCGGATGGCGTATCGTGATGCACCAAGGAAACGACGCGGATATCCGGCCGTGCCTTGAACGCGGCCTCCACCGCGGCGGGATCGATGGCCTCGTTGAACGGCACCTCGAGTTCGATCACCTCGCGGGCGTAGCGCGCCGCCCAGAACGCGAACAGCTTGCCATAGACCCCCGAGGCGAGGTTCAGCACCACATCGTCGCGCGCGATCAGGGAGGCGGCCGCCGCCTCGAGCCCGAGCACCGGCTCGCCCTGCAGGATGACGGGCGCGTTGGACAGCCTGAGCGCCGCCTTGGCCTTCTCGTTGACCTTCTCGTAGAACGCGAGGAAGGCCGGGTCGTAGTGATAGAGCACCGGCTTCGACAGCGCGCGCAGCACCGCGGGATAAACCTCGACGGGACCGCAGCTCAGCGTGAACACCGGATCTTCAATCGCCGGAGCGGACATCGGCCTACCCTCTCGCTGGTCTCTCCCGCGGCCGGACATGGACCGGGCACGCCGCGACGGAGAGGCCATGTTGAATCACGAACCACATGAAGAAGCCGGCCACAGGCTGCGGCGGCGGGCCGCCGGCACGCGGCCGGCGGCACCGATCGTCAACGGAAGATCGCGAGCAGCACGATCAGCACGGCCACGGCGATGAAGCCCCACGCGATGGGGCCGCCAAGGAAGCCCTTGCCGGCTGCGACCTCGAGGCGTTCCTCCGCCTGTTCCGCAGCCTGCTCGACTTCCTCGACGAGTTCCTCGACCTTCGGCACGTGGGTCGGCGCGATCGGCATCACCTCCTCGAGGGTGCTTTCGCCGCCAAAGCGGACCGCGAACGCATCGAAGAACGCCGCCACGCGGCCGACCGAGACAGCCTCGCCGAGACCGGTATAGCCGAGAATGGTCTCATCCCCATCCTCGACGAGCGCGACCCCGATGCCCGTGCCGTCGGCGAGCGTCAGCGTCAGGGACTGCGGCGGAACCTGGCCGGAGATCGTCACCGGGGCGATCGGAGCGGTCGGATCGGTAAGCGCGTCCCAGACAACCTGGCGCGGCGCGGGAATGCGATACTCCCCGGTCATTTCCATCGGGCGGTCTCCTTCGGGGTGGCAAGGCCGGGGCGGCCGTGCACGGCACTTCCTTCTAAAGGAGATCGCAGGCGGACGGAATCGGGTCTTCACCGGATCTGCCTGATCGGGCATGACGTTGTAGCGCCCGCTTCGGACACTGCGGGTCCGCTGAAAAACGTGGTTTCCCTTTTCCGGATCATGCACTAATTCGAGCCATGTCGTTCGCATCCGCCAGCCCCACTCCCCGTCCCGCCCGGCCCGCCTTCGTGCTCGAAGCCGGCGGGTGGGAGGATTTCGCCCTGATCGATTCCGGCCACGGCCGCAAGCTGGAACGCTACGGCGATATCGTCGTCGACCGGCCGGAGCCGCAGGCGATGTGGACGCCGCGACTCTCCGAAGCCGAGTGGAGCCGCGCGGACGCTGTATTCACCGGCACCGATGAAGACGACGGCCACGGCCGCTGGCGCGCGAACCGAACGCTGCCGGAGGCATGGGAGATGCGTTACGGCCCGGCGCGGTTCATCTGCCGTTTCACGGGCTTCCGCCATGTCGGGGTATTTCCCGAACAGCGCGCACATTGGGACTGGATGACGGACCGGATCCGCAATGCCGGGCGGCCGGTGCGGGTTCTCAACCTGTTCGGCTATACCGGGGTCGCCTCGCTGCTGTGCGCCGACGCGGGCGCGAAGGTCACCCACGTCGATGCGTCCAAGAAGGCGATCGCCTGGGCGCGCGAGAACCAGGTGCTGTCCGGCATGGAATCCCTGCCGATCCGATGGATCCTTGACGATGCGGTGAAGTTCACCGCCCGCGAGGAGCGCCGCGGTTCGACCTATGAGGGCGTCATCCTCGACCCGCCGAAGTTCGGCCGCGGCCCGAAAGGCGAGGTCTGGGAGTTGTTCGACAGCCTGGCCGAGATGCTGCGCCTGGTGCGCGCCGTGATGGCGCAGGAGCCTCTGTTCATCGCCCTCACCGCCTATGCGATCCGCGCCTCGTTCCTGGCGGCCCACCGCCTGGGCGAGGAGGTTTTCGGCGACCTCGGGGGCAAGCTCGAATCGGGCGAACTGGCCCTCGTCGAAGCCGAGACCGGCCGGCTGCTGCCGACCTCGATGTTCACCCGCTGGAGCGCGCGATGAGCCGGGAACCGCCCTACGACGACCGGCGCGGTCGCGCGCCCGCGCCAGACCCGGTGCGCCCGCCGAACGCCGACCTGCAGCGTGCGGGTGCGTTCAAGGCCGTCACGAGCCTCGCCAACCCCACCATCAAGGAGATTCGCGCGCTGCAACTGCGCAAGCACCGCGCGGAGACCGGCCTCTTTCTCGGCGAGGGTGTGAAACTCGCCGCCGATGCGCTGGCGGCCGGCTGGCCGGTGCGCACGCTGGTGGTGGCGTCCGACGCCATAGCGCATCCCTTCGTCGCCAGAACCGCCGCGACCGCGCGCGCCCGCGGCGCGCTCGTCATCGAAGCGAACGAAGCGGTGATGGCGAAGATATCCCGCCGCGACAACCCGCAGACGGTGATCGGCGTGTTCGAGCAGCATATCGGTGGGCTCGAAGCGATCGCAGCGGCCAGGCCCGGCATCTGGATCGCGCTTGAAGCGGTGCGGGACCCCGGCAATCTCGGCACCATCGTCCGCACCGCGGACGCCCTCGGCGCCGCCGGCGTGCTCCTCGTAGGCGAGACCACCGATCCGTTCGGGCTGGAGGCGGTGCGCGCCACCATGGGCTCGTTCTTCCATGTGCCGCTGGCACGCGCGTCCGTCGCGGAATTCCTCGCGTGGCGGAAATCGTACCGGGGCCTCGTCGTCGGCACCCACCTCGCCGGGGCAGTCGACATCCGCTCGGTCGACTATCGCGAGCCGGCGGTGCTGGCGATGGGCAACGAACAGGCCGGCCTCTCACCGGAAATGGCGGCGGCCTGCGACCACCTCGTCAAGATTCCCATGGCGGGTCAGGCGGATTCGCTCAACCTCGCCATTTCGACGGGAATAGCGCTGTTCGAGATGCGGCGCGGCAAGCTTGCGCTCTGAAACCGCGCCGCGCGTGCGTCATGCCGTCGTCAGTGGCCGGAAGATCGCGACGATCTTTTCGTAGACCTCGCGCTTGAACGGCACCACGAGATCCGGCAGCCGCTCGATGTCCTCCCAGCGCCAGGAGGCGAATTCGGGCTTGTGGCCGTCGGGCGGGTTGCGGACGTCGATCTCCGTCTCGTCGCCGTCGAAGCGGAAGGCGAACCATTTCTGGATCTGGCCGCGGTATCGCCCCTTCCAGGCCTTGCCGACGAGTTCCGGCGGCAGATCGTAGCGCAGCCACTCCGGTGCCTCCGCCAGCAGGCTGACGGAGTGGATACCGGTTTCCTCATAGAGCTCGCGCCGGGCGGCCTCCGCCGGGTCTTCCTTGTCATCGATGCCGCCCTGGGGCAACTGCCAGGGCTTCGGCATGCCAGCGGCTTCTTCGCCGCCATGGCGCTCGCCGATGAAAACCCGGCCGCTCGGGGAAAGCAGCACGATACCGACACAGGGGCGATAGGGCAGCTCGACGGGCGTACTCCCCTCAGCCAGCGCCTTGGCCTTCCGGCTCTGCTCTTTGCTCATGCCGAATCCTTCCCGGTTCGTTGCAAGACCCGAATCATTGGCGTCGGGCGGCGGCACTCTGATCGGAACTCATGTCGACAGCACGACCGCCCGGCAAGAGGCGCGGGTCCCCGCTCGGGGATTAAGCCCGACGCCGCGCACGTCTCGCGATCCACCACATGCGCCAGATCCGGGCGAGCGCCGGCGTCTCCGTCTGAGTGTGCAGTGGATCATCCTTGCTGCGCGCAAGGCGTTTCAGCAGCGAGGGAAGGCCGGCGAGCGGCAGGAAGGCCGGCACCACCGCGGAGGGGATGGAGGAGGCGATATCGCCCACACGGGCCAAATGATGCTCGGCATGCCCGCGCATCTCCTTGAGCGCGGCGGCGAGACCCGGAGTCATCCGGCCCGCCCGGATATCGGCGACGTCGGCACCGTGGCGCGCGAGCACGTCGGCGGGCAGAAAGACCTGACCGCGCGACGACGCGAGCGGAAGGGCCTGCAGCATACGGGCGATGGTGAACGCGACGCCGGCATGGCCCGCCCTGGAACCGGTGCCGGGATCGTTGCCGCCTGCGAGCACGATGGCGGCGAGTTGAAACAAGGCCCCGGCCGTCTCACCGGCATAGCCTTCGAGATCCGTGAGGCTCGGCATCGGATCGTCGTAGAGGTCGAAGCCGTGGGCATCGATCAGGGCAATCAACGCCGGCTTCGGCAGATGGTAGCGCGCGATGGCTGCCACGAGCGTGTCGGCGACCGGATGGCCGCTGACGGCGTCCGCATCGATCACGTCGCGCCACCATTGCAGCCGGATTTCGCCTGGCATCGGCTCGCGCACGACTTCGCGCACCCGGGCGATCTCGATTTCGAACGCCGCAAGAGCCGCCAGAGCCGGCTGAGTCTCCGCTGGCGCGAACAGGATCGCCAGATAGCGGTCCTTGTCGTGCTGCCGCACGAGGTCGAGACAATGCGCAGCAGCGTCCATCGGTCTGTCGGCGTCCGTCATATCGGCATCCGAAACGAGAGGCCGGCATGATCCCGGCCGAGCCATTGGCCACATGGAATGACGGAGGTGCGCGGATCGTTCCGTCGCGAGCGCGGCCGGACCAAGCGGTAGAACGGCCGCCCCGCGATGCTGCAGACCTGTCGCGCGCCGCCGCTCAGAACACCGGAAGGAAGCCTGCTGCGACCGGTCGTTCCTCGGCTAGCATGACGTTGTAGGTGCGGACCGCCGCGCCGGTCGACATCGTCTCGACGCGAAGCCCGGCGCCGCGCAGATGCCACGCCAGATCGCCCGGCAGAGGCACCATGCGCTCGCCCGTGCCGAGCAGGAACAGGTCGATGGCGTCGACGGTCTCCAGAACCCTTGTAAACGCCTCCCGGTCGAGGTCGGCGGCCGTCACCGGCGTCCAACCGTGAATACCGCTCGGGAGGGCCAGGATAGCGCCGCGGTGCGACATGCCGGCGAAGCGAAAGCCGCCGTCGCCATAGGCCTCGATCTGCGCCCGGTCGGGATAGTGGGCGTCGCGGATGATGATGCCGCGCGGTGCCATGACGCCCTCCCCCTGCCTCTCCGAATGCCGGCCGTTCGCTCGACGAGCGGGATCAGACCGCGCCGGTTGCGGTCGCCGCGCCTTCCTCGCCGCTCTGCTTGTCGCGGCGCAGCTTGAAGTAGATCAACACCGGCGCTGCGATATAGATCGACGAGAACGTACCGATCACGACGCCGAAGATCATGGCGAACGTGAACGAACGGATCACCTCGCCGCCGAACACGTAGAGCGAGATCAGCGCGATCAATGTCGTGACCGACGTGATCATAGTGCGCCCGAGCGTCTCGTTGATCGAAAGGTCGATCAGATCGGAGATCGACATCTTCTTGTACTTGCGAAGGTTCTCTCGAATTCGATCGTAGACGACGACGGTGTCGTTCAGCGAGTAGCCGACGATCGTCAGGATCGCCGCGATACTCGACAGGTTGAACTCGAACGGGACGATCGTATAGATGCCCAAGGTCAAGATCACGTCGTGGATGGTGGCGATGATCGCCCCGACGGCGAACTGCCATTCGAAACGGAACCACACATAGACCATGATCGCGGCCAGCGTCACCACGAGGCCGACGGTGCCGTTGCGGGCCAGTTCACCGGAGACGCGAGGGCCGACGACCTCGGTGCGGGCGATATGGTAGTCGTCGCCGAGCGCATCACGAACGAGGATCAGCGCGCGCTGCTGCGCCTCGTCACCGCCCTCCTGCCGCGCGACGCGGATCAGGACGTCGTCCGGCTTGCCGAACTCCTGGATCTGCACCTCGCCGAGATTGAGATCGCCCATCGAGGCGCGCAGCGCGGCGAGGTCCGCCGGCTTGCCGTCCTTGGTGGTGATCTCGACGACGGTGCCGCCCTTGAAGTCGATGCCGTAGTTCGGACCGATCGTTAAGAACGCGATGATCGAAGCGAGCGACAGCACCGCCGAGATCGGCAGCATGTAGCGCCACAGGCGCATGAAGCCGATCTTCGTGCCGTCCGGAATGATGCGCAGGAGCTTCATCGGGCAGTTCCTTCTCGATCACGACGCGTGGACTTGCCAGCCCGTCGCGATCCTATTCCCTTCGTGGCGCGGTCTTGCTCGAAAAGCCGGGTTCCGCTTCTCCCGACCGCGCCCTGGACGACCCGCTCCGTCAGACCGAGATGACCGTGGGCCGCCGCCAGCGCACCCAGAACACCACCAGCATCCGGGTGAACGTGACGGCGGTGAACATCGTCGTCAGGATACCGAGCGCATGGGTCACGGCAAAGCCGCGGATCGGCCCCGATCCCAGATAGAACAGCACCACGGCCGAAATGAACATGGTGATGTTCGCATCGAGAATCGTGTTCAGGGCCCGCTTAAAGCCGAGATCAATCGCCATCACGGCGGAACGCCCGGCACGGGCCTCCTCGCGGATGCGTTCGTAGATCAGCACGTTGGCATCGACGGCGGTGCCGACGGTGAGCACGATGCCGGCGATACCGGGCAAGGTCAGGGTCGCGCCGAGCAGCGTGATCAGCGCGAAGATCAGCATCACGTTGACGATCACTGCGATGTTGGCGAGCAGGCCAAGGAAGCCGTAGGTCGCGAACATGTAGATGCAGACCGCCACCGTGCCGATCACCGAGGCGATCTCGCCGGCGCGGATCGAGTCCTCGCCGAGGCCCGGGCCGATGGTGCGCTCCTCGACGATGGTGAGCTTGGCAGGCAGCGCACCGGCACGCAGCAGCACCGCGAGGTCGTTGGCCGTTTCGACGGTGAAGTTGCCGGAGATCTGGCCGGCGCCGCCGAGGATCGGCTCGCGGATCTGCGGCGCCGAGATCACCTCGTCGTCGAGGACGATGGCGAACGGGCGGCCCACATTCTGCTGGGTGATGGTGCCGAACTTGCGCGCGCCGGCCGTCGACAGGCGGAACGACACGACCGGCTCCTGGCTGCGCTGATCGAAGGTGGCCTGCGCGTCGACGAGATCGTCGCCCGTCAGGAGCGGCGCTTCTTCGACAACATAGGGCACCGGCGGATCGTTGACCGAGTAGAGCACGACGGTGCCCGGGGGCGGCCGGCTCTGCACCGCCTGCTGCGCGTTAACCGTGGTGTCGACCAGATGGAAGGTGAGCTGCGCGGTCTGGCCGACGATCGCCTTGAGGCGGTCCGGATCGTCGAGGCCCGGCGCCTCCACGAGAATGCGGTCGGCGCCTTGGCGCTGGATGTTGGGCTCGACGGTACCGAGCTCGTCGACGCGACGGGCGATGACGCCGATCGACTGGTCGACGATGGAACGCACGCGCTGTTCCAGGCCGGCGTTCGTGAAGGCGATCCGCGCCGCGCCGTCGTCGCCGACCGTCACCGAGAACTCGTCGACGGCCGCACCGCCGAGCAGGCCGCCGGAGAGCGGGTTCTTGAGAAGATCGAGCCGCTTGCGCGCCTCGGCGAGCTGGTTGAGATCGCGGATCTTCACCACCACGCCGTTGTCGCGGACCGAAAGATCCGTGAAGCCGATGCGCGGGTCCTCACGCAGTGCGTTGCGCACCTCGCCGGTCAGCGTCTTCAGCCGCTTCTGCACATAGTCGGCGCGGTCGACCTCATAGAGCAGATAGACGCCGCCCTGCAGGTCGAGGCCGAGCACGATCTGGCGTTTCGGCATGAAGGCCGGCCAGTTCGCCACCGTCTCCTTGGAAAAGAAGTTGGGCAACAGGACCACGAGCCCGCCGAGCACGACGGCGAGGATCAGGGTGATCTTCCAGCGCGAGAGATAGAGCATGGTTCGCAGTCTTTAGGGCACCGGAATCGGGAGGTGCGCGGCGGTCTTCGGGCAATCCGATGCTTGGACCAATTCCGGCGCCCAAGCAAGGCGCGCGGCATCGCGCCGGTCGGTTCCCGCGCGATGTCGCAGGCCGGGCAGGCCGCGGCCAAGCCTATCAGGAGGCGTTGTCGTTAACCGGCTCGCCCTTGGCGCGCACGTCCTGGATCGCGGAGCGCAGCACACGCACGCGGATGCCCTCGGACAGTTCGACCTGCACTTCCGCCTCGTCCACGACCTTGACGATCTTGCCGATCAGGCCGCCGCTGGTGACGATGGTGTCGCCGCGCCGCACGTTGGAGATCATCTCCTGGTGCTGCTTCTGGCGCTGGCGCTGCGGACGCAGGATCAGGAAGTACATGATGACGATGATGACGAGGAACGGGGCGAACTGCATCACCATGTCGACCGGGCCCGGGGAAGCGCCGGCGGCCTGCGCGTAGGCGGGAGTAATAAAATTCATAAGGTTCTCGAGCCTTTTCGTTCGCAGCCGGGAAGCGGCCGGTCGATTCTTCGTCGTTCCTGTTCTTCGCCTCTCGCCCGCACGGACCCTTGGGGCGCTGCGACGGTCAAAGAGGCGGCGGGACTATAACGGCGGCGCCCCGCTTTGCAAACCGCACCGCTTCATCCACCCACGCCGTCGTGATAAGACCCAGCGGTTTTTCGTGTTTCGACGCCGAATTCGTCTTCAGATACCGGAGTATCGCCGTGACCGCGCCCGAATACGTCAGCCGCGCCGAGTTTGCCGCCCTCCTCGACCGCTTCGATACGCTGATCGGGCTCGTGGCGCGTGCGGTGCCGCCGACGGTGCGGGTGCCCGATATCACAGCCGCCGACGCGTTCGTCTGGCAGACCGATCCGCCGGCGCTGGAACCCGTGCCCCACGTCAGCCGGGTCGAGATCGGCCTGCTGCACGGCATCGATTCGGCGCGCGACCAGCTCGTCGACAACACCGAGCGCTTCGCCCGCGGCCTGCCGGCCAACAACGTGCTGCTTTGGGGCGCGCGCGGCATGGGCAAGTCTTCTCTGGTCAAGGCCTCCCAGGCCCACGTTAACGAGCGGCTTGCGGCCGAGGGCAAATCCGATCGCCTGAAGCTCGTCGAGATCCATCGCGAGGACGTCGAGAGCCTGCCGTCGCTGATGGCGATCCTGCGCGCCGCGCCGCACCGCTTCGTGGTATTCTGCGACGATCTCTCGTTCGATGCCGGCGACGCCAGCTACAAGTCGCTGAAAGCGGTGCTGGAAGGAGGGCTGGAGGGGCGGCCGGCGAACGTGCTGTTCTACGCCACGTCGAACCGCCGCCACCTGCTGCCGCGCGACATGATGGAGAACGAGCGCTCGACCGCGATCAATCCAGGCGAGGCGGTTGAAGAGAAGGTCTCGCTCTCCGACCGGTTCGGCCTGTGGCTCGGCTTCCACAAGTGCAGCCAGGACGAATATCTGAGCATGGTGCGCGGCTATGCGGGCCGCTACGGCCTCAAGGTCGATGACGACCGGCTCCGCGCCGAGGCGCTGGAGTGGTCGACCACGCGCGGGTCGCGCTCCGGCCGCGTCGCCTGGCAGTTCATTCAGGATCTTGCAGGACGCCTCGGCCAGACGCTCGGAGCCTGAAGGGCGAGCGAGACGCCATGTCCGGCCGGATCACGCATCCGGCCGGCAAGCGTTTCGGTGAAGGCTCACGCGCCGAAGCGCGGCTCCGGCAGGCCCTTCGCGCCGAGATCGTAGATCGCGAACGTGCTGCCCCGCTGAACCGGATCGTCGGGGAACCGCGGCAGCGGCGGCTTGGCCATCGACGTCACATAGAGAATATCGAGGTTGGGACCGCCGAACATCACGCTGGTGATCTTCTTCACCGGCATGTCGATGATGCGGTCGACCGTGCCGTCCGGAGCATAACGGACGATGCGGCCGTCATAGACGAGCGCGTTCCACAGGAAGCCCTCGGCGTCGACCGTCGAGCCGTCCGCGGCACCGCCTTTCGATGTGTCGACTTTGGTGAAGGTGCGCCGGTTGGTCGCCGCACCGGTCGAGATGTCGTAGTCGTAGGCCCAGATTTCGCCGGTCCAGGTATCGGCGAAATAGAACGTCTTGTCGTCAGGGCTGAAGCACGGACCGTTCGAGCAGATGATGCCGGTGTCGATGGTGGTGAGCGTGAAGTCGGGATCGAGCCGGTAGAGCGCGCCGAGCGGCCCCTCCTCTTTCGTGTCCATCGAGCCGGCGAAGAAGCGGCCGCGGCGGTCGACCTTGCCGTCGTTGATCCGCGTGGTCGGCTTGTCTGCCTCCGGGTCGACGATCAGGTCGCAGTCGCCCGACTTGAAATCCAGTGCATGGAAGCCGGTCTGCAGCGAGACGATTGCGCCCTGCCCGTCCTTGCGCAGCGCCATGGAGCCGATCTTGGCCGGCACGTCCCAGGATCGCACCTCTCGCCCATCCACGGTGGTGCGGAAGACCCGGCCGTCGAAGCTGTCGATGAAATAGAGCCGCTCCTGTTCGGCATCCCAGAGCGGGCCTTCGCCGAGGGTCGTCTTCACGTCGATGAGAACTTCGATCCGCATCGTTTCCTCCCTTTGTTATTGTCGTTGGTCAGAAATTCACCTGATCGCCGCCCTTGAGGGACAGGATGGCGCGAGCCTCGTCCGGGGTCGCGACCTGAAGGCCGAGCCCCTCGATCACCTGCCGCGCCATCCGCACCTGGTCGGCGCTGGACGTGGCGAGCTTGCCCTTGCCGGCCCAGAGCGAGTCCTCAAGCCCGACGCGCACATTGCCGCCCATCGCCGCCGACATGGTGGCGATGCGAAGCTGGCTCGCACCGGCGCCTAGCACCGACCAGCGGAACTGGTCGCCGAACAGGCGGTCCGCGGTGCGCTTCATGTGCATCACGTCCTCGGGATGGGTGCCGATACCGCCGAGCAGCCCGAACACGGACTGGACGAAGAAGGGCGGCTTCACGAGGCCGCGGTCGGCGAAGTGCGCGAGATTATAGAGATGAGCGATGTCGTAGCATTCGAACTCGAAGCGGGTGCCGTTGTCGTAGCAGGTCTCAAGAATGTACTCGATGTCCTTGAAGGAATTGCGGAAGACGAGATCCTTCGTGGCTTCGAGATGCGGCTTTTCCCAATCGAATTTGAACCGGTCGTATTTCTGCACGAGATGGTAGAGGCCGAAATTGATCGAGCCCATGTTGAGCGAGGCGACTTCGGGTTTGAAGGTCGCGGCCGGCAGCACGCGCTCCTCGACCTTCATGTAGGGGCTGCCGCCGGTGGTGATGTTGATCACCGCGTTGGTCCCCTGCTTGACCGTCGGCAGGAAGCGGGCGAACGCCTCCGGTGTCTGGTCCGGCTTGCCGTTCTCCGGGTTGCGGGCGTGCAGGTGAAGGATCGCCGCTCCGGCCTCGGCGGCACCAAGCGCATCGGCGGCGATCTGCTCCGGGGTGATCGGCAGGTAGGGCGACATGGTCGGGGTGTGGATGGCGCCGGTGCAGGCGCAGGTGATGATGACCTTGCCGGAAAGGCTCTGGCCGGAAAGGCTCTGGGCGGCGGTGGCGGACATTGGCGTTTCCATGGAACGGGGTTTCAGCGGCCGATATCGCGGTCGGCGCGGCGTTTCTGGGCGACGAGGGCCATCAGCCGGCGATCGCGCCAGCGCTGGCGCTCGGGCAGCGCCTCGGTCGCCACGGCAGCGCGGCGAGAGGGCTCGATCGCGCTCGCGGTGACCGTCCTCCAGTCGACGCGCGTGCACATGCTCTCGAACATGTCCTCGTACATCGGCTGGTAGCGCGCCACGTAGTCGGCGACGCCGCCCGGTGCGTTGAGATCGATGGTCTCGAAGGGCCCCATGAAGCTCCAGCGCAGAGCGAGGCCATCGGCTATGCTGCGGTCGATGTCCTCCGCGCTCGCATAGCCGCCGGCGACGAGGCGGAATGCCTCTTCCATCAGCGCACCCTGCATCCGGTTCATGATGAAGCCGGCGATTTCCTTCTCCATGCGCAGCGGAACCTGTCCGGCAGCGCGCAGGAAAGCGACAGCGCGATCCATCACCTCCGGGGTGGTCCATTGCGACGGCACCACTTCAACCGCCGGCACGAGGTAGGGCGGATTGATGGGGTGGGCGACGATGCCGCGCGCGCGACCTGGGACTGCCTCGAAAATGGCGGAGGGCAGCAGAGCCGAACTCGACGAGGCCAGCACGGCGCTTGGCGGTGCAAGCGCATCGATGCGGGCGAAACTCTCGCGCTTGCCCTCGATGTTCTCCGGCCCGGATTCCTGCACCCAGTCCGCACCATCGAGCGCGTCCGCGAGATCGGCGCACGGGGTCATCGCTGCCAGCAGTTCGTCCGGCGTGCGCCCATTCAGGAGATCATTGCGGGCGAGATCCTCGGCGACTGACCCGACGAAGGCGAGCGCGCCCTCGGCCGCCCCCTTGCCGGGATCCCAGAGCCGCACGGCACAGCCGGCGCGGGCGAACGTGATGGCCCAGGCGCGGCCAACCAGACCGGCGCCGACGATGGCGACCCTTTTCGATCCTTCGCTCATCACAGCGTCTCCACGTTGCCGTCGACATTGAGGGAAAGCGCCGAGAGATTGCGCCCGGCGTCGGACAGCAGGAAGGCGACGGAGGCGGCGACATCCTCCATCGTCACCATGCGTCGCAGCGATACTTTTTCGAGGTAGCGGTGCTCCATCTCCTCGTAGGAGACGCCCACCTGAGCGGCGCGGTCGCGGATGACGCCTTCCATGCGCGGCCCGGCGACGATGCCGGGCAGGATGGCGTTGACGCGGATATTGTGGGGGCCGAGTTCTTTGGCGAGGGACTGGGTGAGGCCGATCACGCCCCACTTCGCGGCAGCGTAGGGCGTGCGGTAGGCATAGCCGTGCCGGCCTGCCGACGACGACATGTTGACCACCGAGCCACCGCCCGCGCGCTTGATATGCGGCACGGCCTGGCGTGCGCAGAGGAACTGGCCGGTGAGGCCAATATCGATGCAGCGCCGCCACGCGGCGGGATCGAGGTCCTCGACCGCGCCCGTCGGACCGGCGATGCCGGCATTGTTGATCAGCGCGTCGAGCCCGCCGAGCGCCTCAAGAGCGGCCGCAAAGAACGCCTCGACGTCGCGTTCGTCGGAGACGTCGGCCTTGACCGCGAGGATGCCCGGCAGTTCGGCGCTGACGGCCTCTAGCGCCGCATCGGCGACGTCGCAAACCGCCAACCGGGCGCCCTGCGCATGCAGGAGGCGGGCGATGGCGAGGCCGATCCCGCCGGCCCCGGCGGTTATGACGACGCGCTGCCCTTGCAGGCCGCCGACGAAGGATGTGGGAGACATTGGCTCAGCTCCTCTTTTCACGCAGCGCGATGACGGCGGCGAGCACGACGCAGCCGAACAGAATGGCGCGGAAGGCATAGGGAAGGGTCGTGCCGGCAAGCAGGGTCTGCAGGGCCGTGAGCAGCAGTGCACCGCCCACCATGCCGAGAAAATGACCGCGCCCGCCGGTGATCAGCCCGCCGCCGACCACGACGACGGCGATGGAGGGAAGCAGGTAGTCGTCGCCCATGCCGAGGCTTGCCTGGCCGGAGAACCCGGTGAGCAGCATGCCGACGAGGGCCGCGCACAGCGCCGACAGGATATAGACGCCGATCACCACCCGGCCGGTGCGGACGCCGGACAGCCGTGCCGCCTCCATGGAGTTGCCGATGGCGTAGACCCGGCGGCCGAACGCCGTGCGCCCGAGCAGGACGGTGCCGATGACCAGGAAGACGGCGAGCAGCACGAGAACGGGCGTCACGCCGGCGAGCTTGCCGGTCATGAGCCACCGCAGCGCCGGCGAGGCGAAGCCGGCGGGCGTGCCGCCGGAATAGAGCAGCGCCACACCCTGCAGGATGCCGTTCGCCGCCAGCGTCACCACGATGGGCGAGAGGCCGAGCGCCACGACGCCGAGGCCGTTGAGGAGACCGATCAGCGCGGCCACCGCGAACACGGCGGGAACCGCGTAGATCAGCGCGGCGTCGGAACCCTGCACGAGACCGGCGAGCAGGATGCCAGACAGGCCGATGGTCCACGGCACCGAGAGATCGAGCCCGCCGGTGAGGATCACCGAGCCCTGGCCGAGCGCCAGAATGACGAGGAAGGTGGAAAGCACGAACAGCGCGTTCCAGAAGCCCCAGTTGAGCAGCGCGTTGCCGAGGACGAACTCGGTCGCGATCAGCACGACGACAAGGCAGGCATAGGCCGGGAGCGCGAAGCGCAGCTCGCGACCGTGGCGTTCCAGGAAGGAGGGCGCAGCGCGCGGCGCACCGGGCTTCGCCGAGGCGAACACGAGACGGCGGTCGCCCGCAGGACGCTGGCTCACGTGGGTGCCCGCCCGGCGCGCGGCGAGAAGGCCACCGAGGCGGCGCAATTGGTCGCTGAGCACCGACTCGCGGCTGAAGGAGCCGACGAGCACCGCAGCGAGCAGGACCCCGCCTTCCGCGATGGTCGCGTAATAGGCGGAGACATTGAGCGCGAGCAGGATGTTGACCACGATCATCAGCACGAAGGCGCCGAAGATGGTGCCGACGAGCCCGCCCTTGCCGCCGCCGAGGCGGGTGCCGCCGATGACGACCGCCGCGAACATCGACAGCAGTAGCGAGTTGCCGACGAGCGGATCACCAGATCCGGTCTGGGCGCTGACGAACACCCCGGCCATGCCGTAGAAGCCGCCCGCGAGCACATAGGTGGTGAAACGCACCCACGGCACGCTCAACCCTACCGCCGTCGCAGCAGCGGGATCGCTGCCGGAGGCATAGAGCGCGACGCCGAACGACGTCTTCTTCAGCCATGTCCAGAACAGGGCGGCGAGGCCGAGAAGCACCAGCGACATCGGCAGAATCGAGGCAATGGCATCGCCCATATAGACCTCGCCGAGCGAGGGCGCGATGAAACCGCCGGGCTGCTCCATCACGAGAAGCGTGGCCCCCTGAACGATGAACATGGTCGAGAGCGTCACCACGATCGGCTGGAGCCGGATGAAGGCGACGAAGAAGCCGTTGAAGGCCCCTACCCCCATGCCGACGCCGATGCCAACGAGCGTCCAGAGCAGCACCGATGCTTCCGGCTGCGCCGGGTTCATCGAGGTGGCGAGCACGGCGTTCACGAGCGAGATCACCGCGCCGGCCGAAAGGTCGAAGCCGCCGGACAGCACGACGAGAGTCTGGCCCATCGCCGCGAGTGCCAGCGGCGTTGCGCCGGAGGCCTGGAACGAAATGTCGAAATAGGACAGCGGCCCGGGGCTCAGCGCATCGACCACCATGAACAGAACTGCGAACACGGCGAGCGCGACAAGGGGCGCGCGGTTGCGGCCGAACCAGCGGCGCGTCGCCGAGGATCGGGCCACAGGTGGCGCCGCGGACATGCTGCGCGACGCCACGGATCCGGCGGGACTGGACAGGCTTGCGCTCATGCGATGGCTCCTTCCCCGGAGCGGACGTCGCCACCGAGAACGGTGGCCATGATGGTGCGCTCGTCGAGGGCGTCAGCCTCCAGCCGCGCGGTGACGCGGCCCTCGTAGAGAACGACGACGCGGTCGCTGAGGTGCACGAGCTCGGGGATTTCCGTGGAATGGAACAGCACCGCACCACCAGCGTCGGCGAAGGCGCGGATCAATTCGTAGAGCTGGTGCTTGGTGCCGACGTCGATCCCGCGCGTCGGATCGAACAGGAGCAGGATGCGGCTCTGGGCGACCAGCCACTTCGCGACTGCGATCTTCTGCTGGTTGCCGCCCGAGAACGCCCCCGCCTCCTTGAAGGCGGCCACGGCGGCGACATCGAGCACGGCGAACACACGGTCGGTCTCCTCGCGCTCGGCGGCGCGGTCGATGAAGCCGAAACCCGGAAGGCCCTTGCGGCGGAAGCGGGAGATCACCGGCAGGCTGGCGTTGGTGGTGCCATCGAGCTTGAGGAACAGGCCCTCGGTCTTGCGGTCCTCCGGCACAAAGCCGATGCGCAGGGAGGGATGCAGCGCATCGGCGGGCGAGGAAAGATGCACCGGCTTGCCGTCGACACGGATCTCGCCCGCCTTCACGGGCACGGCACCGAAGCAGGCGGAGAACAGTTCCTTCTGCCCCATGCCCTGCAGGCCGGCGACGCCGAGGATTTCGCCCGGGCGCAGCGCCAGGTCGACATCGCGCAGTTTGGCGCCGGCGCAAAGGCCCCGCGTCTCGAGCACAGGCGCCGGCCGGTCCGCCTCACCGCCGGCGCGCCGCGGCGGGAACGTCTGGTCGAGGGAGCGGCCGATGATCATCTCCACCACTTCGGCGTCCGAGAAATCGCCGACGCGGCCGGACGCGACGTGGCGGCCGTTGCGCAGGATGGTCATGTCCTCGCAGAAGGCGCGCACCTCGGGCATGCGGTGGGAAATGAACAGCACGGTGACGCCGTGGGCGCGTGCATCGGCGATCAGGTCTCCGAGCCAGTCCACATCGGAGCCGGCGAGCGCCGAGGTCGGCTCGTCGAGCAACAGGATGCGCGGCTTGCGGTAGAGCGCGCGGGCGATCTCGATTTTCTGGCGCTGGGCCAGATCGAGGCGTCCGGCCTCGACGTGGAGATCGACCCTGATGCCGAGCCGCTCGAAATGCGCGGCGACTTCCTCGGCCACCCGCCGGCGACGCAGCGTGCCGATCAGGCTCGCCGGGGCGGCGGGGATCAGCATGTTGTCGAGGACGCTGAGATCGCGGACGAGCGTCAATTCCTGAAAGGCGGTCTGGATGCCGGCGCGGTGGGCATCGCGCGCGGACCTGAGGCGCACCACGCGGCCATCAATGGAGATCGACCCGGCATCGGGTTCGATGAGGCCGGAAAGCAGCTTCATCGTGGTCGACTTGCCGGCGCCGTTCTCGCCGAGCAGCGCGTGGACGGTGCCGGGGCGTACGGCGAAGCTGACCTCGCTCACCGCCTTCGTCGCACCGAACGACTTCGACACGCCAGCTAAGGCGACGGCGGGAGGCGGATGCGACTGGTTCACGACCTTCACTCCGTCTGGAGGATGGAAGCCGGCGAACCGGCACAGGGGAACGGCCGGCGCGCCTGTTCCGGCGGAGCGCGACGCACCGGACCTTTCACGGTCGGGGTCGGTTCAGCGGCGCGGCGCCCGTCCGGCCGAAAGAGAGCGGAGCACTCGTCCGGTCCAAGGGAGATCGTGCCCGGGACCTGAGGCCCGGGCACGGTCCCGCCATCGCAGCGGTCGTGTTCGCGCGTTGAGCCGGACTCAGTTCTCGGGCTGGCCGACCAGCGCCGCGTTGAGACCGACTTCGGGCAGCTGCTCGGAGAAGATCGAGGCGAACCAGCCGGGGTTCGGCACGATAGACGGCTTGAACACGTTGCAGCCGGCCTTCATCTCTTCCCAGCTGCCGGTCTCGCAGAGCTTGACCGTTTCGTTGGTCACGATCGGCAACGGCAGCGTGGTGTGGTGCGGCGCGTCTTTGCCGGCGATCAGCTCTGAAGCGAGCTTCAGCGCGTAGGCGCCCGAATAGGGCGGCGAAGCGTAGGAGATGCGCGGCGCACCCATCGGCTTGTAGGTGCCGTCGGCCCCCTCGACCTCGGTACCCTCCTTCAGCATCTGCACGCGGCCGCCGTTCGAGCCCTCACCGGCGCACGGCTTGAGTTCCGCAGGGGTGGCGCCCGCCTCGATCTGCATGGAGTTGGCGGTGTAGCAGCCGACCTGCATCCACAGACCATCGATGTCCTTCCAGCCGCGGGTCGCGAGCAGCTTGGAGAGCTCGGTGCGGGCGACCGCCTGGCTCCACATGCCGACAGCCTCGCCGACGATCTTGATGTCGGGATGCTTGGAGAACACTTCCTTGGCGGCGGCGGTGCGCGCGGTATCGACCGATGTGCCCGGCACGCCGGTGATGAGCACGACGTTGCCCTTCCCGCCGAGCTTGTCGACGAGCCATTCCGCGGTGCGCCGTCCGGCCTCGGCCTGGTCGATGGTGACGTTATAGGCGCACGGCTCGGTGATCTCGGCATCGTAGGCGACGATCTTCACGCCTTTGGAGCAGGCGTTCTTCACCACCTGATTCAGCGCGGTGGGGGAGATCGGATAGACCACGATCGCCTTCGCCCCGGCCTGCACCATGGCGTTGATCTGCTGGATCTGGCGCTGGGCGTTGGGACCGGCGACCTGCACTTCCAGGTCGATCTTGTCACGCAGCTCCTTCGAAGCGGCCATGGCCTTGACCATGTTGGCGGCCTCGGCCTGCCAGTCGTTGCCGATATAGCTCATGGACAGGAAAACCTTGTCCTTCGCCGCGGCCGGCACAACCGCGCTGGCGAACGCGCACAGCGTCGCCAACCCCAAACGGGCAATCGTCCTCATTGTCGTCCTCCCAGACGCGGCGCCATCTGTCGGGCACCGTCGTTTTGATATTAGATCAAAAATCAAACCGGCCTTCAAGTCCCCCATGCGGTGCGCTATTGTGCGAGCAGGAGTTGCGCCGGGAGCCCTCGATGTCCGACCTTCGCGAACACGTCGTTCCGCTTCACAAACAGACGCTGCAGGAAGGCGTGTTCCGCCGCCTGTACGAACTGATCCTCGAAGGTGGAATCGCGCCGGGCCAGTCAATCACCGTGGCCCATCTGGCGGAGGCGTTCGGGGTCAGCCCGATGCCGGTTCGGGAAGCCCTGACGAAGCTCACCGGCGCGGGGGTGCTGACCGTCGTCTCGGGGCGGACGATCGGCATCCCCAAGCTCACCCGGGCCCGCCTGGACGACCTGCGGCAAGTCCGCCTCGAAGTGGAGACGACAGCCGTCAGATGGGCGACGGAACGGCAGGCACCGACACTGATCGAAACACTCACCCAGGCCTACCAGCGACTGCAGGAGGCGGAGAAGACGGGAGACGCGCGGCACTACATCCGGGCGAACTACGACTTCCACTTCCTGTTCTACCGGAATGCCGGATCGCCGATCCTGCTGACGATCATCGAGAATCTCTGGCTCCAGATCAGCCCCTACTTCCATCTGCTGCGCGAGACCGGAAACTTCCGCATCGCCAATCACCAGCACTCGGAGATGTTCGAGGGATTGCGGACACGCGACCCGGATCGCGCGGCCGCCGCCCTCAGCGCCGACATCAACGGCGCCTACAACGTCCTGATCACGCTTGTCGATGAGGGCGAGGACGGCGATGCCGGCGCCCGCAGGATGCAGGTTCCGGTATTCGGCCGTTCGCCATCGCCCTGATGGCGCAACGACGGAGAAACGTCCTCCCGCAGATCCGTCCCGATGCCGGTGCACCCCAACCCAATTAATGGGATGAATTGGCCTACACCCATCAGGGCACTCAATGGCACCGAAGTTCCTGCCGGCAGGACCCGCCGGTATGATGAACTTTCGTCTTGATCATACCGACCATGCGTAGTCAGATATCACCTTCAACAAGAACAGGGGGTGACCTATGAAACATCGCATCCCGGCGCTGGCAGCCCTGGCGGCTGCCTTTGCCGTCCTGCCCTCGATCGCGTCAGCTCATACCGGCGTCGGCGACACCAGCGGCTTCCTGCACGGCATGGAACATCCGGTGACAGGGCTCGACCACATCCTGGCGATGGTCACGGTCGGCATTCTCGCCTACCAGATCGGCGGTCGCGCCCTGTGGCTGGTTCCTCTCACCTTCGTGGTGGTGATGGCCTTCGGTGGCGCGCTCGGCGTGTTCGGCATCGCCGTTCCGTTCGTGGAACTCGGCATCGCGCTTTCGGTCATCGTGCTCGGGGCGGTCGTTGCCCTCGGCGTCAAGGCGCCGACTGCGGTGGCGATGGCGCTCGTCGGCTTCTTTGCCATCTTCCACGGCCATGCCCACGGCGTCGAAATGCCGGAGAATGCCGGTGGCATCGCCTACGGCCTCGGCTTCATGCTGGCGACGGCGGCGCTCCATATCGCCGGCCTCGGCCTCGGCTACCTGATCGCTCGCTTCGGCGACCGCTACAGCCCCGCTGCCGTGCGCTTCGCCGGCGGCATGGTCGCGGTGGCCGGCGTCGGCCTTCTGACCGGCCTGATCTGAACCGGTTCCGACCCGCCCCGTCGCGAGATCATCGAGGCGCCGTCACGCAAGCGACGGCGCCTCTTTCGTTTCGTGTTCAGCCCGTCGCGCTCAATCCCAGGCGAGCGCTCCGCCGCTCTGATACTCGATGACGCGCGTCTCGAAGAAGTTCTTCTCCTTCTTCAGGTCCATCGCCTCGCTCATCCAGGGGAACGGGTTGCCGGCCTCGGCGAACACCGGCGAAAGGCCGAGCTGGGCGCATCGGCGGTTGGCGATGAAGTGCATATAGTCCTCGCAGGACGCCGCATTGAGACCGAGGAACCCCCTCGGCATGGTATCGCGCCCATAGGCCGCCTCAAGGTCCGCCGCGTCTTTGAGCATGCCGCGGATTTCGTCCTGAAATGTCCTGGTCCAGAGGTGCGGATTCTCCGCCTTGATCTGGTTGATGACGTCGATGCCGAAATTCAGGTGAATCGATTCATCGCGCAGGATGTACTGGTACTGCTCGGCGATGCCGACCATCTTGTTGCGCCGGCCAAGCGACAGGATCTGCGCGAAGCCGGTATAGAACCACATCCCCTCGAAAACGACATAGAACGCCACCAGATCACGCAGGAAGTCCTGGTCGGCGTCCGGCGTTCCTGTCTTGAAGGCCGGATCGTCGAGATGCCGGGTGTAATTCAGCGCCCACGCCGCCTTGTCGGTGATGGAGGGCACCTCCCGGTACATGTTGAACAGTTCGCCCTCGTCGAGGCCCAAGCTTTCGACGATGTACTGGAAGGTGTGGGTGTGCACCGCCTCCTCGAACGCCTGACGCAGCAGATATTGCCGGCACTCGGGGTTGGTCAGGTGGCGATAGATCGCCAGCACGATGTTGTTGGCGACAAGGCTTTCGGACGCGGCGAAGAAGCCGAGATTGCGCTTCACCATGCGCCGTTCGTCCTCGGTCAGGCCGTCTCGCGCCTTCCAGAGCGCGATGTCGGCCTGCATGGAAACCTCCGTCGGCATCCAGTGGTTGTTGCAGCCGGCGAGATATTTCTCCCAGGCCCATTTGTACTTGAGCGGCAGGATCTGGTTCACGTCGGCACGCGCGTTGATCATGCGCTTCTCGTCGACGGTCACGCGGGCGGCGCCGCGTTCGATCACGCCGAGCCCGGTGACCTCGGTGCACGTGTCGGCGGGATATGCGCCTGCGCGACCGAAGGCGGGATGGACTGCACGGCCGGAATTGGGTGCGACGATGGTGTCTGACCAGTCGAGCATGTTGATGTCTCCTCCGTTCGGACTCACTGGCAGGCCTCGCAGGTGGGATCGTCGAGGGCGCAGGCGAGCGCCCTCGCCTCCTCCGGCACCACGATCGGCCCGGCCGATGAGGCGTGAACGCCCGCCGCGACGGCGTTGAGCCGGCCATCGACGCCTTTGAGCGTCGACTTCTCGACGTGCGTCGCCGAACGGGATCTCAGATAGTAGGTCGTCTTCAGGCCGCACCTCCACGCGAGGCGATAGGTCTCGTCGAGCTTCCGGCCGGAGGGATTGGCGACGTAAAGGTTGAGCGACTGCGCCTGGTCGATCCACTTCTGACGGCGCGCGGCGGCCTCGATCAGCCACTGCGGCTCGATCTCGAACGCCGTGGCGTAGAGCGCCTTCAGGTCGTCCGGGATCCGGTCGATGCTCCCCACGCTGCCGTCGTAATACTTGAGGTCGGAGACCATCACCTCGTCCCACAGCCCGCGCGCCTTCAGGTCGCGAACCAGCGCCGCATTCACCACTGTGAAGTCGCCGGACATGTTCGATTTGACGAACAGGTTCTGGTAGGCAGGCTCGATCGACTGGGACACGCCGCAGATATTGGAGATCGTCGCCGTCGGTGCGATCGCCATGCAGTTCGAATTGCGCATGCCGGTCGCGATCACACGCGCTCGCAGGCCCCCCCAGTCGAGGGTGGCTGAGCGGTCGAGATCGAGGCCGCCGCGGGCCTCGGCAAGCCGCTCGAGGCTATCGATCGGCAGGATGCCGCGGGACCATAGCGAGCCCTCGAAGCTCGGATAACGCCCCCGTTCGGCAGCAAGATCGACCGAGCCCGAAATGGCATGGAAGCTGATCGCTTCCATGCTCTCGTCCGCAAATCGCACCGCCTCCTCCGAGGCGTAGGCGATCCGGAGGCGTTGCAGCGCATCCTGAAAACCCATGATGCCGAGGCCCACAGGCCGATGCCGCAGGTTGGAACGCCGCGCCTCGGGGATGGTGTAGAAATTGATGTCGACGACATTGTCGAGCATCCGCATCGCCGTGCGGACCGTCGCCGCGAGCATTTCGCGATCGAGGCCGCCGCCCGAGACGTGGGCGAGCAGGTTGACCGAGCCGAGATTGCACACCGCCACCTCATCGTCGGAGGTGTTGAGCGTGATCTCGGTGCAGAGGTTTGAGGAATGCACCACGCCCGCGTGGCCCTGAGGCGACCGGATATTGCAGGGGTCCTTGAACGTGATCCAGGGGTGGCCGGTCTCGAACAGCATGGTCAGCATCCGCCGCCACAGATCGACTGCGCGCACCTGCCGGAAGACCTTGATCTCGCCCCGTGCCGCCTTCGCCTCGTAGGTTTCGTAGGCCGTCTTGAAGGCCGGGCCGTAGAGGTCGTGCAGATCCGGCACCTCGTCGGGCGAGAACAGGGTCCACACCCCATCCGATTCCACCCGTTCCATGAACAGGTCCGGCACCCAGTTCGCGGTGTTCATGTCGTGGGTGCGACGCCGGTCGTCGCCGGTGTTCTTCCTCAGGTCGAGGAATTCCTCGACGTCGATGTGCCATGTTTCGAGGTAGGCGCAGACGGCGCCCTTGCGCTTGCCACCCTGGTTGACGGCGATGGCAGTGTCGTTCGCCACCTTCAGGAACGGCACGACGCCCTGGCTCTCGCCGTTGGTGCCCTTGATGTGGGCGCCGAGCCCCCGCACCCGCGTCCAGTCGTTGCCGAGCCCGCCGGAATATTTGGCGAGAAGGGCGTTGTCCTTGATCGACTTGAAGATGCCGTCAAGATCGTCCGGCACCGTGGTCAGAAAGCAGGAGGAAAGCTGGGGCCTGAGCGTGCCGGCATTGAAGAGCGTCGGCGTCGAGGCCATGAAGCGGAACGACGACAGGAGATCGTAGAACTCGATCGCGCGGGCCTCGCGGTCGATCTCCCTGAGCGCAAGCCCCATCGCGACGCGCATGAAGAACGCCTGAGGCAGTTCGAAGCGTGTGCCGCCGACATGCAGGAAATACCGGTCATAAAGGGTCTGCAGGCCGAGATAATCGAACTTGAGATCGCGCTCGGGCTTCAGCGCCGCGGCGAGACGGGCGAGATCGAACCGGCCGAGCTCTGGGTCGATCTGTTCCGCAACGATGCCGCGCCGGAGATAGGCGTGAAAATAATCCGCGTAGCGGACGGACATCTCCGCCTGGGTCGCTTGGTCCGGTCGGCCGCTCAGGAACGTGAGCGCTTCGCGCCGCAGGCGGTCGTTTAGGAGCCGGGCACTCGCCGCGGCGTAGTTCGGCTCCGTCTCGATCAGCGTGCGGGCGGCAAGAATCGGGGCGAGCGCGAGTTCATCCTCGCCGATGCCGTCATAGAGGTTGCGGCGGGTTTCGGCGAGAATCGTCACGACGTCGACGCCTTCGAGCCCGTCCGCAGCCTCGCGGACCAGTTCGCCGAGCCGCCCCTCGTCGAGTGGTGAAAGCGTCCCGTCCGCGTTTCTCGTTCGAAGTGCAGGCGCGGCCGTGGCCGAGGCGGCGCGGACAGCTGAGCGCTCCCGCGCGCGTTCCTCGCGGTAGAGCACATAGGCACGGGCGACCTTGTGGTGTCCGCAGCGCATCAGCCCGAGTTCCACCTGATCCTGGATGTCTTCGATATGGAAGGTGCGCCCGGTGCCGGAGCGACGGGTCAGGCTGGCAACGATTTGCGCCGTCAGGTCTTCCACGATGTCGTGGACCCGTCGCGAGGCGGCAGCGGTGTTGCCTTCGACCGCGAGGAAGGCCTTGGTGAGGGCGACGGTGATCTTGGAGGCATCGAACGGCGTCACGGCGCCGTTGCGACGAATGACCTGAAAGGCCGGTTCCGCGCCGTGCGGCCCGGAACTGGCCGGCGTTCTATTCCCGGCCCCGACTTCCGGCCGGATGGTTTCGACGATGAGCGACATCGGCTTCAAACCCCATTCTATGGGGGCAAAGGCCGAGCGGATGCACAAAGACGCGCTGCCGCGGGCGCGTGCCGCGGCGATCGCAATCCAAGCGATCCACCGGGACACCCCGCCCGAGGACGTTGCAACTTCAGGTCACGGCAGGTCTCCTGGCTCGCGGGTCGTCGCTTCCGTCCGGCCTTCCCGAAGCGCACGGGCTTCAGTGACGCAAAATGGACGGTTGGCTCACCGCTTACAGTTGCGGGGGCAGCTCCGGCATCGTCCGCTCTGCGGACCCACCGGATTCCCTCTTAGCCTTCGGACCATGTCCGAAGGACCGTGACGCCTAGATATAGCGTCTAAAACGAAATCAAAATCAACATCTGGAACGCGATATCCACCGGACCCTCTCTCACCGCTGGTTTCCAGGGCGTCGCCATGGATGAAGAGCGTGAGGCAGGGCCGGGCGCCTGTCCTTATCGCAGGCGCCCGGGCCCGCGCGTTATGTCACCCAGTGCTTCCGCTTGCCGATGGCGATGTGGACGGATTTAACCTCCGTGTATTCCTCGACACCCATCCGGCCGCCTTCCCGGCCGATCCCCGATTGCTTGAAGCCGCCAACGGGTTGCCCGGGGCCGCCGGCGATCGTGGTGTTCACCCAGGTCCGTCCGGCCTGGACGCCGCGCATGGCGCGCAGCGCTTTGTCGATGTCCTTCGTCCAGATGCTGGCACCGAGGCCGTAGGGCGAGTCATTTGCGATCTCCAGCGCCTCCCCGGCTGTCGAGAAGGTGATCATGCAAAGCACCGGCCCGAAGATTTCCTCCCGCGCTACCCGCATGTCGTTGCGCACGCCGGTGAGGAGCGTCGGCGCGATGAAGCGCCCGCCCGAGACCGCCACCGTGTTGCCACCGCAGGCGACCGTCGCACCCTCCTCCTCGCCGAGCTTCACGTAGCCGAGGATCTTCTCGCACTGCTGGTCGGAGACGATGGCGCCGAGTTGCGTCTCCGGGTCCAGGCAGTCGCCGATCCTGATCCGCGAGAGCTTGTCGAGCACGAGGGCCTGGAATCTCTCCGCCACCGTCTCCTCGACGATCAGCCGGCTGCCGCTGACGCAGCATTGGCCGGCGTTGAAGCAGAGCCCGAACGCGACGCCGTCGGCCGCGTCGTCGAGATCGGCATCGGCGAACACGATCTGCGGATTCTTGCCGCCGAGTTCGAGGCTCGCCTTCTTGAAATTGCTCGCGCTCGCCTTAAGCACCGCTTCGCCGGTGCGGGTCGATCCGGTGAACGAGATCATGTCGACGTCGCGATGTTCCGCGATGGCCTGCCCGACGACCGGACCCGTGCCCGTCACGACGTTGTAGACGCCGTCTGGCAGCCCGGCCTCCTTCAGCAAGTCGGCGAACATCAGCGTGGTCGCCGAGGTCATCTCGGACGGCTTTACCACGACCGAGTTGCCGGAGGCGAGGATGTAGGGCAGCCGCTCGGCGAGAACGATGAAGGGAAAGTTCCACGGATTGATCAGACCGACGACACCGACCGGCTCGCGGGTGACGACGCCGAACATGTCGTCGCCGTGGGTGTTGAAGGCCTCGCCGCTCAGCGACTGCGCGATCCCGGCGCAATATTCGTAATGACCGGCTGCGTCGGCGATTTCCGCGCGCGACTGCGAGATCGGCTTGCCGGTCTCCAGTGTCTCCCAGAACGCAAGTTCCTCCGCACGCTGGCGAATGATGCGGGCAACGCCGAGCAGCACCGCCGCCCGGTCCGCGCCGCCGATGCCTGCCCAGGAGCGTGCCCTGAAGGCCTTGCGGGCGGCGGCCACCGCCTCGTCGACGTCGGCGCGGGTGCAGAGCGCGACGGACGTGACATCCCGGCCGAATGCCGGGCTTCGCCGGACCATCGTCTCCCGCTCGGCGGCATCGCGCCAGGTGCCGTCGATGAAGAAGCCGAATGCCCTCACCGTCTCCGGAACGGCCGCGAACGCGGTCACATGCTCCATAGGTGTTCTCCTTGAGTGAATCAGATTGCACCGCCGGGCCTCGGCCGGACGCGACCCCGGCCGAACGGCCTCAGGCGGAGCGGACGAGGCTCGGCCTGCTGCGCGATATCGCGGCGCGGCCGAGGATCATGTCCGCGCCCTTCTCGCCGATCATGATGGTCGGCGCGTTGGTGTTGCCGCTCGTCAGCACCGGCATGATCGAAGAATCGATCACGCGCAGTGCCGTGAGGCCGCGTACCTTCAGTTCGGGATCCACCACCGCCTGGTCGTCGGATCCCATCTTGCAGGTTCCAACTGGATGGTAGTCGCAGCAGGCGTACTGGCGGACATAGGCCATGATCTGCTCATCCGTGACGGCGCCATCGCCGGGCAGGCGCTCGTGAGCGATCAACGGTGCGATGGCATCCTGCCTCAACACCTCACGGATGATGCGCACCGACCGCAGCGCCATCGCACGGTCGTAGGGATCGGCGAGATAATTCGGGTCGATCAGCGGCTCATCGGCCGGGTCTGCCGACCGCAGCCGGATCGAGCCACGGCTGCGCGGCCGGAGGAAGGTCGAGTTCACGGTGAAGCCGTGCCCCTCGATCCGCGACTGCCCGCCGCGCACCACCGTCGCCGGGGCGATGTGGATCTGGAGGTTCGGCGTGCTCTCGCCTTCGGTCTGGAAGAAGCCGCCGCCCTCGACGATCACCGACGACACCGGCCCCGTGCGATAGAGCAGCCATTGCAGGCCGTGCAGCACGGAGCGCGGGAAGCGGTCGTGGCCGTCATAGGTGATGCGGTCCCTGGTCTGCACATGGACGTTGGTGCAGAGATGGTCCTGGAGGTTCTTCCCGACACCCGGAAGATGATGGATCGGTGCGATGCCGACGGACTTCAGCTCATCCGCATCGCCGATGCCGGACAGCATCAGGAGCCGCGGGGAATTGAGCGCACCCGCCGAGACGATCACCTCCGCATCTGCCCGGACGATGCGCTTCGACGTGCCCTCGGCGAGTTCCACCCCGATCGCGCGACCATTCTCGATCACGAGCCGCGTCACCCGCGCATGGGTCTCTGCCGTGAGGTTCGTGCGGTCCCGGATCGGCCGCAGGTACGAGACGGCCGCCGACCGGCGACGGCCGTTGCGGCATGTCACCTGGTAGAGGCCGGCCCCGTACATCGTCTCGCCGTTGAAGTCGGGATTGTAGGGCAGCCCGTATTGCTGCACCGCCTTGACGAAGGCTCGCGAGACCGGGTGCGGCCCGACCTGATCGGACACCCAGAGCGGCCCGCCGTGGCCGTGATAGCGGTCGGCCAGCCGGTCGTTGTCCTCCGCCCGGCGGAAATAGGGCAGCACGTCCTCGTAGGACCAGCCGTCGTTCCCTAGAGCCGCCCAGTTGTCGTAGTCTTCCTTCTGGCAGCGGATGTAGATCATCGCATTGATCGAGCTCGATCCGCCGAGGGTCTTGCCCTGCGGATACCAGATCTCGCGATTATCGAGATGCTTCTGCGGCACCGTGTGGAAGCGCCAGTTCACTCCGGGACCGAACAGCTTTCCGAGGCCGCCCGGCATGTGGATCATCGGGTTCCAGTCGCGGCTTCCTGCCTCGAGCAGGAGCACCCGGGTCCGACCATCGGCCGAAAGCCGGTTCGCGAGCGCGCATCCGGCAGAACCGGCGCCGACGACGATATAGTCCCAGTTGGATCGGGCCATCATTTCATCTCCCAGTGAACCGAGGCGCGCGCTTTTCCTTGAAGGCGCGCAGCCCTTCCACACGGTCTTCCGTTGCGAAGGCTTCGACAGTCAGCCTCCGCTCTTCCAGGAGCCCGGCAGCGAGCGGCAACTCGAACGCGGCGTTAACGGCGCGTTTCGCATAGGGCGTGATCGCCACCGACATGCCCGCGATCTCCCCGGCGATCGCGGTGGCCCGCGTCACGAGCGTTTCGGGTGCGACGACTTCCGAGATCATGCCCTTGCGTTCCGCCAGTTCGGCGTCGACCATCATGCCGGTCAGCACCATCTGCATGGCGAACGACTTGCCGACGAGCCGCGGCAGCCTCTGCGTGCCGCCGTCGCCGGGGAACGAGCCGATCTTGATTTCCGGTGTGGCGAAGCGGGCGGCGCTGGAGGCGATGATGATGTCGCACAGGAGTGCCAGTTCCAGTCCGCCGCCAAGGGCGTAGCCGTTCACCGCCGCCACGAGCGGCTTCGGAAACGCCTCTATCGCCGACCACACCGCCAGTCGCTCCAGATCGACATAGGAGGCGACGCCGCGCTCCAGCATGTCGGAGATGTCCGCGCCCGCGGCGAACGCCCGCCCGTTTCCTGTGAGCACCACGCAGCCGATGGCATCGTCGGCAGCCGCGGTGTCGAGGTGGGTCCGCAATTCCAGCAGCAGCGCCTTCGACAGGGCGTTGAGCTTCTCCGGCCGGTTCAGCGTCAGCAGCCGCACACCGGACTGCGGCGTCTGCGAAAGAACCAGCCGGGGTTCGATGTCGGAGACGTTCATTTCCATGCCCTTCGCGCTGCCCCCAGTTCTGATGCCGCCGCCTCTTTTCCCGCTCTCGGGCGGCTCGTTCGATCTTCCGCCCAGCGGCTGCGCGCTAGGCGGCGAAACGATAGACGTTCTCCGGCGTCAGGCCCGCCAGTTCCATCATGCGGCCGATCTTCTCGATCTCGGCGGCGCCCGGCTTCATCAGAGGCGGACGAACGTGGGCTTTCTTCATGCGCCCCAGCAGCACCAGTGCCTCCTTCATGCGGTTGTGCATGTCGAGCAGCGGTGCGTCGTAGAAGGCTCGCACGGTCGGATAGATGCGGTCGTTGATTTCCCTCGCGGCCTTGAGATCGCCTGCCTGGACAGCGTTGAACAGCGCCAGCTGCAGGTCGGCGATCACGCTGCCTGCGCCGGAGAGCAGGCCGTCGCAGCCCATCGCCAGCGATCCCAGCAGCCACGCGCTGTGGGTCGTCAGCGTGTTGACAGGCTTGTCGAGCGCATGGAGTTCCCGGATCTGGCGCTCGTGCCGGTTGCCGTCGCCGATCTGGTCCTTCACCGCGCGGATGGTCGGGAAGCGGCGGCAGAGTTCAAGCAGCGTGTCGAGCGGATAGGAAAGCTGCGAGGCGAGAGGAAACTGGAACAGGATGATCGGAAGGTCTGATGCGTCGGTAATGCGGCGAAGGTGCTCGTAGATCATCTCAGGCCGCAGGTGCCCGCCGAGCGTCATGAAAGCCGGCGGGAACACGAGAAGCCCGTCTGCGCCTTCCCGCTGCGCATAGGAGGCGAGGCGGCCGGCTTCGAGGCTCGACTCGGTGCATATGCCGACGATGGTCGGCACGCGGGACTGGAGAACGTCCTTGGTCACGACGACGGCGCGTTTCTGCTCCTCGATCGTGAGCGCATGGACCTCGGCAGCATGGCCGTTGATGGTGATGCCGCTGATCCCGGCGACGGACGCGATGTCCTCGAGATGTGCGCGATAGGCCGCTTCGTCGATGGCGAGGTCGGCATCGAAGGGCATCAGGCATGCCGGGATAACGCCTCGCGGCTCGAAATGGCGCTCGTGCATCGTGTTGTCCTGTCGTTGTCATGGAGAGGAACGCCGCCCGGAAACCTCGCCCGGCGACATGTCTTGACACCGGAGATCGTGGAACCGGGATCTTGGAACCGGAGATCTAGGAACCGGGAGTCCCCCGAAACCGGGAGGCCTCCCGTCATTTCGCGGCCGCGGTCAGAAGCCCTTGCCGAGCATCTGGTCGACGTTGGAGGCATCCACCTGCTTGCCGGGCAGGATGATGACCGGATCGACCTTCTCGCCCTTGGCGACCTTGTAGGCGATCTCGATGCCCTCGGGCGCCACAAACGGATAGGTGAAGGTGGCGGCGAGCTTGCCGGCCTTGATCGCCTCGAAGGCGTTGTTCTGGCCGTCGATGCCGACCACCACGACCTCGTTCAGGCGGCCGACCGCTTCCAGCGCCTGGATCGCGCCGAGCGCCATCTCATCGTTGTGAGCGTATACGGCCTGGATCTCGCCGGGACCGAAGCGCTGCAGCTGATCTTCCATGAACTTCACTGCATTCTCGCGCAGGAAGTCGCAGTTCTGGGTCGCGACGATTTCGAGATCGGTGCCCTTGATGGCATCCACGAAGCCCTGGTGCCGGTCGACCACGGCCGAGGCACCGCCGGTGCCCTGGAGTTCGATGATCTTGCCCTTGCCGCCGAGCTTTTCGGCGATGAACTTGCCGGCCGCCTCGCCGATGGGCTTGTTCTCCGCGCCGACGTGGACCGTGACGTCGGTGTTCACCTTGCGATCAAGCGTCACGACCTTGATGCCGGCGGCCATGGCATCGGCGACGACCGGGGTCAGGGCGTCGGCGGTCAGCGGGCTGATCATCAGCACCTTGATGCCCTGTGCCATCAGCGACTCGACGTCGGCGACCTGCTTGGACGAGTCATTCTGGCCATCGGTGATGATCAGGTCGACATCGGGCAGATTTTTCTGCGCATAGTCCTTGTTGCCCTCCACCATGGCCACCCGCCACGGGTGGTTCATGGTGCCCTGGCTGAGGCCGATCTTGATCTTCTCCTGCGCCAATGCGGGGCCGGCCAGCATGACGGCGATACCTGCGAAGAGTGCGGTCTTCAGGACGGTTCTTCTTTTCATTGCGTCATCCTCCTTTGGGGTTTGTTCTTGTGTGGGAGGTGCGATCAGTGCCGCGTGCGGTGCTTGCGGAGCATCTCGTAGAGAACCGCTCCGACGATGATCGCGCCTTTGGCGATCTGCTGGGTAAATGGAGAAATACCAAGCAAATTCATGATATTAGCGAGGACAGCTAGAATGCCGGCACCGATGATGGTGCCGAGGATTCCGCCTTCGCCGCCGAAAAGGCTGGTTCCGCCGATCACAGTGATCGCGATGGCCTCGAGCTCGATGCCCGTGCCCGCCGTGGGCTCGCCGACCGTCAGCCGCGACACGAAGATGATGGCGGTGAGGCTGGCGAGAAAGCCGCTGATCACGTAGACGCTGAAGGTGACGAGACCGACATTGATGCCGGAGAGGTGCGCCGCCTCCGCGTTGGAGCCAACGGCATAGACTTGGCGGCCGAAGGCGGTGTAGCGCAGCACGTAGATCGCCACGGCCGCGACGGCGATGAAGATCCAGACCGGTACCGGCAGGCCGAGCATGGCGCCGCGCCCGAGCCACATGAAATCCGCGGCGCGGGGCCCTAGCCCGACCGGCTGCCCATTTGCGAGCGTCAGCGCCAGCCCGCGTCCCATCACCATCATGCCGAGCGTCATGATGAAGGGCGGGATGCGGCCGAACGTGATGCCGAGCCCGTTCACCGCACCCATTGCCACGCCGACGGCGAGGATGACCGGAACAACCGTAGCGACCGGCCAGTTGTCGACGAGCAGCAGTGCGGTCGTAACAGCGCACACGCCGAGGATGGAGCCGACCGAAAGGTCGATGCCTTTGGTGAGAATGACGAACGTCATGCCCACGCTGACGATGCCGAACAGGGCCACCTGCCGCAGCACGTTGGTCACGTTCACCGCGTTCAGAAATGACGGAGACAGGAAAGTCGCGAGAATACAGAGGCCGAGGAACACCCAGATCAGGCCGGCGCCCTTTGGAACGGCCAGTTTCAGCCTTCTGCTTTCCGTCCCTGCCAAAGTGTCCGGAGCCGCCATTGAAAGTCCTCCCGATTGTCCGGAAACGGCGCAGTCCCCTGCGCACGCTTTGCCGTCTTCCTTGTTCGTCCGGCGGTGTCTTCGTTGTGGAGCCGTCCGCAGGACCGGACCGACCCGAACGACAGGATGCTCAAGTCCCGATCTGCCGCGGCTAGAGCGCTTTCCGATCTGATGGAATCATCAGATCGACAAGAAATCGCTCCAGATTCAAAAGCTTGAGCATAACCCGTTCAGATCGGTTCGATCTGAACGGGTTATGCTCTAATCGACCGCACCCGTTCGTCCGGCCGGAAGCTCTCTAGTTGAGCGTCGCGTGCTTCATGATCTCTTCCTCGGACGCGCCGCGAGGCAGCTCGGCCGAGATCTCTCCTTCCCGCATCACAAGGATGCGGTCGCACATACCGATGATTTCCGTGAGTTCGGACGAGACCATCAGGACCGCGACGCCCTCGCGCTCGACCATGTCCACGAGAAGTTCGTAGATTTCCCTGCGCGCGCCGACATCGACGCCGCGCGTCGGCTCGTCGATCAGCAGCACGTCGCACCGGGCGTTGAGCTGCTTGGCGATGACGCATTTCTGCTGGTTGCCGCCGGAGAGCGTTCCGACCGCCGTTTCGACTTCCGGCGTCTTGACCCTCAGCCGGCGGACATAGTCCGCTACCGAGGCGCGCTCCCGGGCAAGGTTCAGCTTCAGGCCGTTGCTGAAATGGCCGAGCTTGGAAATCGTGATGTTGAACTTGACGGACTGGGAGAGGAACAGGCCTTCCGTCTTCCGGTCCTCCGGTGCGAAGCCGATGCCGAGGGCGATGGCCTGTCGCGGAGACGGGATCGTCGTCTTCCGGCCATGCAGCCGGATCTCGCCGCGATCGATCGGATCCTTGCCGACGATCGCCCGAAGGAGCTCCGAACGGCCGGCTCCCGCAAGGCCGCAGATGCCGACGATCTCGCCCTTCCTCAGCGAAAGGTTGATGTCCCGCAGCGCCTTGCCACGGCTCATGCCCGACACCCCGAGTGCTTCTTCGCCAGGGCGTGCATTCCGGCGCGGGAAATAGTCGGCGATCGGGCGGCCAACCATGGACTGGATCAGGGTGTCGGTCGTCCAGTCCGCAATCGGCCGGCTGGAGACGAGCTTGCCGTCACGCAGCACGGTCGCCTTCTGGCAGAGCTCGAAGATCTCCTTCAGACGATGCGAGATGTAGATGAACGCCACGCCATCCGCCTGAAGGGTCCGGATGGTGCGGAACAGCTTCTCCAGTTCCGCGTCGCCCAGCACCGCCGAAGGCTCGTCGAGCACGATCAACCGCGCATTCCAGGAGATCGCTCGCGCGATCTCGACCATCTGCCGCTGGGCGACACTGAGGTCCATCACGGGACGGCGCGGATCGATCCGGAAGCCGAGACGATCCATCGCGCGCTCGGCGAGGACGGAAGCCTGGCTCCAGTCGACCACGCCGAACCGGGTGCGGGGCAGCCGGTTCATGAAGATGTTCTCGGCGACCGAAAGATGCTCGGCCTGGGCGAATTCCTGGTAGATCACCGCGATACCGCGCTCGATCATCGCCGCGGGCGTCGGCGCCGTGACAACCTCGCCGTTCAGCGAGAGCGTGCCGGAATCAGCCTGGTAGGCCCCCGACAAGATCTTCATCAGCGTGGACTTGCCCGCCCCGTTCTCGCCGACGAGCCCATGAACCTCGCCGCGCGCAACGGAGAACGAGACGCCTTGAAGCGCTTTCACGCCGGGAAAGGACTTCTCGATCGCGTTCATCTCCAGGAAGACACCGGCCACTCGGGCGGTTCCTTCCGTCTGCCTCTCGACTGCGCTGGCATGCATGGCGCCCTCCAGATCGCGAGAAATCGTTTTCTTGCTCGGCCGAAAAAATCAAAGGCGTGGGATCTGCAGGCCACCGCCGATGTTGTAGATGTCGCCGGTGCTATAGGGCATGCCGCCAGTTGCCAGCATCGCGATTGCCATGGCGATGTCGTCCGGCTCTCCCCACCTCCGCAGGGCGCAGAGATCGCCGCTGCGGATGCCCGGGGAATAGCGGTCGTAGACCTCCGCCGTCATGTCGGTCTCGATCAGGCCGGGGCGGATCTCGTGTACCCGGACACCCGCTTCTGCGAGCCGGACGGCGAAGGTCTGCATCGCCATGGAAAGACCCGCCTTGGAAATGCAGTAGGCCGCCTTCTCCGGCGACACGAGATGTGCGTTCGCCGACGTGATGGTGATGATCGAGCGCTCGGAACCGGCGGCGGGAGCGGCGATCATCCGGCGGGCGACCGCTTGTGTCATGAAGAACGTGCCGCGCAGGTTGACCCCAACCAGCCGGTCGAACTCCGCCTCGTCCACGTCCAGCATGTCCCCGCGCACGGAAACCTGGATCCCGGCATTGTTGACGAGGCAGTTGATCGGCCCGAGTTCATCGGCGAACTGTGCGATGACGGCCTCGTGCTGGTTTGTCAGGGAGATATCGAGCGGCAGGAACCGCGCATTCCGCCCAGTCGTGGCGAGCAGCGACAGGGTCTCGTCGACATTGCCGTCCTCGACCCAGTCGACGAAGGCGATGTCGAACCCGCGGCGGGCGAGCGCGAGGCAGATCGCCCGGCCGATCCCGCGGCGTCCGCCGGTGACGAGCGCAGTGCCGCGCCTCACGTTCTGCGGAGGGAGGTCCGCGATGCCGTTCTCAGCGATCCCATGCATCAGACGGCCTCATCGACTTGCGCGAAGTGACGCGACGAGGCGACGGCACCCGCGGCGATCAGCCTGTCGGTCTCGGCAGGCGAGTAGCCGAGTTCGCCCATGATCTCGGCGGTGTGCTCGCCGATCTCCAGCGCCAGAACGCGCACGTCCGGCACTTGCCCGTCGTAGCGGTTCGGGTGGTTGACCAGGTGGACGGTTCGTCCGCGCACGGTGATCTTGCGGAACACGTTCATGTGCGACAGCTGCGGGTGGTCCAGCAGGTCGTCGTAGGTATTGACCGGCGAGTACCAGATACCGTGGCGGTCGAAACGCTCCGACAATTCCGCCATCGTGAAGCGCGCGGTCGCCTCCCGGACCGTACGAGCGACGAGATCGCGTTCCTTGTAGCGGTCGATGCCGACGATTGCGCGCAAGGTGTCGCTCTCGAGCGCATCCGCCAGCGCTTCGTCGCTGCAGAGCGAGATGACTACCTCTCCGTCCTTCGCCGGATAGACGCCGTAGGGCGCGGCGTGGAACCAGGTGGCAAGGTTGCGTTCACGGTCCATCCGCTCGCGCTCGACGGCGCCCGCGAAATAGTTGACCAGCGGCTCGGTCTGAAGGTCGATCGCCGAATTGATCAGGCTTGCCTCGACGCGCGTGCCCTTGCCCTCTCGCTCCCGTCGCAGCAGTGCGCCCAGGATGCCCATGGCGAACAGGGCGCCGCCGTGCTGGTCGACGATCGCCGCACCGGCTGGCACGTTGCCGTTGCGAGGGGAACCGGTCGCACTGATGAGACCCGAGGCGGCCTGCATCAGCAGGTCCTGACCGGGACGGTTCGCCATCGGCCCCGTCGAGCCGTAACCGCTCGCGGAGGCGAAGACGAGCTTCGGATTGAGCCGGCGCAGTTCGTCATCGGTAAAACCGAGCCGGGCGAAAACTCCGGGGCGGAAGTTTTCCATGACGACATCCGCTTCGGTGATCAGGCGGGACGCAACCTCGCGACCGCCCTTCGACTTCAGGTCGATGCCAATGGAGCGCTTGTTGCGGTTGGCACAGAGATAGAACCCGCTGATGCCCTCGACGAAGACGTCGGCACCCGACCAATGCCGTTCATGGGCGCCCAGAACGGGCTCGACCTTGATGACGTCGGCGCCCATGTCGGCAAGATATTGCGCGCCAGCCGGCCCCTGAAGGAAGTGGCAGAAGCTGACGACCTTAATCCCGTTCAGAAGCACGAATTTCCTCCCGCCTCACCTGTCGCTTTCGGCGCTTTTTGGTGGCGCGTTCCGGAAATCGTTTTCTCTTAACCCAATCCCGATGTCAACGGAAAATTTGCAGCGCCGAACAAAGCCACACTTTTCCGGCTGTTGGCACTCCGTCGTCACCCTGCCCGGTCGCAAGTCGAATCAGCAGGGGCGTCGTGTTGTTGAAGATTTATATTTTTATTTCAATATCTTATAACTTCCGCGGCGTTAAGGCCCCCGCAAACACGTCCACCGGGTCGCAGCTCCGGCGGATCGCATCAGACGATTGACACTCATCCAGTGATATTGGAAAACGTTTTCCTATTCGGTCGTCCCCCTCCGATGAGCGCGGACGAACTCAGCGGGAGGAAGCCTTGGACGCGTTCTATGTGTCGGTCGGAGACCACGTCTCCTTCACGAAGACGGTCAGTGAATCGGACGTCTACCTGTTTGCTGGCATCACCGGCGACTTCGCACCCGTCCACGTCAATCAGGCGATGATGGAGAAGTCCGCCTACGGCCAGCGGATCGCCCACGGGGTTCTCGTAATGGGCTTCATGTCGACGACGTCTACCCTGATGGTGGATCGTTCCCACGACGGCCACGGCCGGGGCGAGACACCGGTTTCCCTTGGCTACGACAAGGTGCGCTTCGTAGGGCCCGTGTTCTTCGGAGACACCATCACGGTCGACTATCGCATTACCGCTATCGATGAGGTCAAGCGGCGGTCGTACGCGGCGATCGACGTGACGAACCAGCGCGGCGAAACCGTCGCAGCGGCGACCCACATTCTGAAGTGGGTCAGGAACGAGGGCGGGCGGTGAAGGCGATGGCGGACGTGCTCGAGGCTGATTTCGTCATCGTCGGCGGCGGCAGTTCAGGGTGCGCTCTCGCGGCCCGCCTTAGCGCCGATCCGGCGTGCAGCGTCATCCTGCTCGAGGCCGGCGACCGGGACCGCAGCCTCTACATTCATCTGCCCGTGACCTACTACAAGACAACCGGCTCCGCCTTCTCCTGGGGCTACGAGACGGCACCACAAAAGCACCAGGGCGACATCCGCACGCCCTACACGCAGGCACGCGTTATCGGCGGCGGCAGTTCCATCAATGCGCAGATCTATATCCGCGGCAACCCGCAGGACTTTGACGGCTGGCGGGACGACCACGGCTGCACCGGCTGGGGATACCAGGACGTGCTGCCCTATTTCGTGCGGGCGGAAGGCAACCAGAGGCTCGCCGGCAAAACGCATGGAACCGACGGCCCGCTGCTCGTGTCGGACCCCGCCTATGTTCATCCGCTGTCCTATTCCTGGCTCCAGGCCTGTCAGCAGGCCGGCCTCGAACCGAATGAGGACTTCAATTCCGGCACACAGGCGGGTTGCGGCCTCTATCAGGTCACAAATCGTGCGGGCCGACGGTCGTCGACAGCGAACTGCTATCTTCGCCCCGCGCTCGATCGACCGAACCTGCGTGTCATCACCAGCGTGCAGGCACGGCGCGTGGTGTTCGAGAACCGCCGCGCCGCGGGCGTGGAGGTCGATGCCAAGGGGGGCCGGCGCACCGTGCGGGCCCGGCGCGAGGTAATCCTCACGGCTGGCGCCATTGGAACACCGAAGCTGCTGATGCTCTCTGGCATCGGACCGGCGGCGGAACTGAAAGCCCACGGCATCGAGGTCGTCCGTGACAGCCCCAACGTCGGCAGGAACCTCCAGGATCACCTCGACATTTTCATGATCTACGAGGTGCTGCGCGCCAACAGTTACGACAAGTACAAGAAGTTGCACTGGCAGGCATGGGCGGGCATACAGTTCGGCCTGTTCCGCTCCGGGCCGATCACCTCGAACGTGGTCGAGGCCGGGGCATTCTGGTGGAGCGGTCAGCGGGAAGGCCTTCCGGATGTGCAGTTCCACTTCCTGGCAGGCGCGGGGGTCGAGGCCGGTATTCCCGATGTGCCCGGGGGCGCAGGCTGCACGCTCAACGCCTATCTCGTGCGGCCGAAATCGCGCGGTTCCGTAACGCTCAGGTCAGCGGAACCCTCGGATCATCCGGTCATCGATCCGAACTTCCTCGACCACCCGGATGACCTTGAGGGAACCATCGCGAGTGTAAGGCTCGGCCGGAAGATCATGGCGCAGGCCGCCATGCAGCATCACATCGCACGAGAGCACTATCCGGGGACGGAGATCGAGAGCGAAGCCGAACTTGAGGCTTTCGTCAGGGCTGCCTCACGCACGGGCTATCACCCCTCCTGCACCTGCCGGATGGGCGAGGACGAAGCCGCCGTGGTGGACACGGGTTTGAGAGTCCGCGGAGTCGACGGCCTGCGCATTTCGGATGCATCCGTCATGCCCCAACTCGTATCGGGGAACACCAATGCCACCACGATCATGATCGCGGAACGCGCGGCCGACATGATCCTCGGCAACCGCGGGCTGGAGCGTGGCGCCGCCTAGAGCATATCCCGTGCAGATCGAACCGATCCGAACGACAACGATATGCTCAACCTTTCGAATCTGGAGCGAATTCTTGTCGATCTGACGATTCCGTCAGATCGGAAAGCGCTCTAGATATCCATCTCATTCCAAATCACGTCGGTATCTGACTGAGATGTGTAAACCTTGACGATTGCGGGATAGCGGCCTTCATCCAATTCGAGCACGCTTAATGAAAGTTCCGGCCATTATTGGTTATAGGGAACAGCAACCAATCACATTTTCGTGCGTTTTTTGGCGCGCCTCTCTCCATTCCCTGAACAATGACGATGACATCCATCACCTCCTCCCGGCCCGCTCAGCGCCCCGTCGGTCAGCCACCGATCAGTGGCCTGCGTGACCAGACGCTCATTGCGCTTGCCGTACTCAACTTCTTTCTTGCCGATGCACGCGATGGACTTGGCCCGTTCCTCGACGCGTTCCTGGCAACCAACGGGTGGTCGCCGATGCAGCTCGGCCTCATCGCAACGGTCGGCGGTCTGGTCGGTCTGGCGGTCACTCCTCTTTGCGGCGCGCTGGTCGATGGTTCCAGCTGGAAGCGTGCCTTGATTGCCGGCCCCGTGGCCATGGTCACCGCCGGTGCGCTGATCACCCTCATCTTCACCAACGAAGCGGTGGTGTGGACCGGCCAGATCATGACGGCGGTCGTCGGTTCGGTGGTCGGGCCAGCGCTGGCAGGTCTCACGCTGGGACTGGTGGGTGAAAGACTGTTCTCCAAGCAGATTGCCCGCAATGAGTTCTGGAACCACGGCGGCAACTTCGCCTCGCTCTTCGCCACCTATGTCGCGGTCTCCTATTTCGATATCTCCGGCGTCATCGGTCTGATGATTTTCACCGCTATCGGCACGCTGATCGCGATCTCCGCCATCGATCCAAACCGGATCGACCACAAGGTGGCACGCGGACTGGCCGAAGACGAGGGCGAACCCGGCCCTTCCGGCTTCAATGTCCTCTTTCAAGAGAAAGGTCTGATCCTGCTGGCGATCATTTTGCTGATCTTCCACTTCGGCAATGCCCCAATGGGGCGGCTGATCGCGCAGGATTTCGCCGTCGAACTGAATTCCCCCTTCAAGACGACGGCGATCATCACCGGCGTCGCCCAGTTCGCCATGATCTTAGTCGCAGCACTGGCCCCCTGGCTCATCCGCCGGTTCGGACTTTCGGCGGTATTTCTGATGGCGCTGATTGCCCTGCCCATACGCGGTCTGCTGGCCGCGTCTTTCGAGCAGTTCTGGGTGGTTTATCCGGTGCAGATGCTGGATGGTATCGGCGCGGGCCTTCTGGGCATCGTCACGCCCGTGGCCGTCGAGCGCATATTGAAGGGCACCGGTCGCTTCAATGTGGGGCTTGCCAGCATCATGACCGTCCAGGGCATCGGCGCATCCCTGAGCAACGGCGTGGCCGGGTGGCTGACGACGATAGGCGGATTTGCGCTGTCCCACCTGGTTGGCGGCGGCATTGCCGCTATCGCCATTATTCTCTTCGTCATGTTTCGTCGCGAGATAGAGCCGCCGCCAAAATCGCAACCGACGGTTCCGCACGCTTTCACGATCTGATAGAAAACGATTTCCCATCCACTTCAATCCTTGATGGGCGAGGTGCATATGCAGTTCCTGGTTCTGACGAGACGGAAGACCGAGAGCTTTCCGCCGGCGCTTTTCGCGGAAAAATTCGATGCTGAGGTTGCGCGCGCCCGCGAACTCTACAAGGAGCAGTTCACGCGGCAGATCTGGCACCGGGCCGACGGCACCGGGGCCTGCCAGATCGTCGAGGCTCCGGACGAGGCCTGCGTTCGCGAGCGGATCGGTTCGCTGCCGTTTGCCGAGGCCGACATGCTGGACATCACCATCGTCGCTCTGAAGCCTTATGGCGGCTTCTCCGGGTGATGGACCTGCTGCCGGAATCCGGGCGCGAGCGGAGGGGCACATGAACAAGATCGACGGGGAAGTGGCCGCCGAGGCAAGCGTCGTGAAGCTGAAGGATGTCGCCCTGCGTGCCGGCTGCTCCGTCGCGACAGCCTCGCGCGTCCTCAACGGACACTCTACGGTCGGCGCCATGGAAAGGGAGCGCGTGCTCGCCGCCGCCGCACAGCTCGGCTACGTGCCCAACAACGCCGCCCGAGCCCTGCGCTCACAAAGCACCAGCCTCGTCGGTGTGATCATTCCGACTTTGGACCACGCCATCTACGCCAAGATGGTGAGCGGGCTGCAGGAACGTCTCGCCCGCAACGGCAAGGCGGTGATCATTTCAACATCCGACTACGATCTGGAACGCGAACGCATCCAGGCACGATTGCTGGTGGGACGTGGCGTCGAGGCCATCGTGCTCGTCGGCATCGAACATCATCCGGAGACTGTCGACTACCTGCGCCGGGCAGGCGTTACGCCGGTGTTCACCTACACCAACGAACTCGGTTCGAGCGACGCGGCCGTCGGCTTCGACAACCGCCACGCCGGCGCCTCCGTTGCCCGCTTTCTGCTGGACCTCGGGCACAAGCGCTTCGGCATGATCGCCGGCATCACCCATGGCAATGACCGCGCCACCGAAAGGCGCGACGGTTTTCTGGCCGAACTCACCGGAGCCGGCATTTCCCGCCGGGAGATCGTGGTCGTGGAGTCGCGCTACAACATCGAGAACGGCCGTGCGGCCATGCGCTCGCTGATGCAGACCTATCCAAGGCTGACCACCGTGTTCTGCGGCAGCGACATCCTGGCGGTTGGTGCCATCAAGTACTGCCACGAGGCCGGTATCGCCGTGCCTGGGGAGGTCTCCGTCGTCGGTTTCGACAATCTCGAGATCGCGGAACTGGTCACGCCCGAACTGACGACCCTCGACGTGCCGGCACGGGAAATGGGCGAGGCCACCGCCGAAGCCCTGCTGCGCCTCGGCGACAAGAAGGAGACGGCGATCGTGACGGAGTTGCCCACCCGGCTGATCGTGCGGGGCAGCACCGGCCCGGTCAGTCCGTCCGGCCGCCCTGCCTAGAGAAAGCGCTGACCACACCGAATGGCGGGCTTGAAGCAAACCATTGAACGCCCCCCCCCCCTTTTTCAGGACGACGCCTCCGTTCAACGGATGGCGGCTCCGGACCCATTCCGAGGATTGAGATGTTTCATCGCCAGGAGTTGATCCGCTTCCAGCATTGTGATCCGGCAGGGATCGTCTTCTATCCGCGCTATGTCGAGATGATCAATGCGACGGTCGAGGACTGGTTCGACCACATCGGCATCGGATTCGCCGAGATCCACGGCGCGATGAACGCGGCCATTCCCGTGGTGTCGCTCACCGTCGATTTCCGCGCGCCGACCCGCCTTGGGGAAAAGCTCGACCTCGGTCTTGAGGTGCGGCGCCTCGGAAACACCAGCGTCGATCTTGGCGTCGAAGCATCGCTCGACGGCGAGTCGCGCTTCTCGGCGAAACTGACGCTGGTCCACATCAGCAAGGAAGACTACCGCCCACGCCCGTGGCCGGCGCAATTCCGCGCCGTCATAGCAGCCTGAAAACGCCGGAATCGTTCGTGCACAGCGGCCCGCTCCAGCCGGCCTGAGCCCCTCGCGGCGATCGATGAGGAGGGGCGCGCCGCCCCCGCACCTTACCAGCGGATGCGCAGGCTGCCGCTGGCGCCGTAGCTGGAATAGCTGTCGGCGATCTGTGCATTGAAGCTGGCGGAAAAACTGACGCCCGAATCGCCCGCGACCTCCAGACCGGCATGAAGATCCAGCGCGTTGCTGACGGTCGGAATGGCGGAGCCCGAGAAACTGACATCCGGCGTCTCCGCAAAGCTGCGGGAGACGTCGCGGTCCGGGCTGAAATCGTGCATCCATGCCGCCCGCAGGAAGGGCGTGTAGCGGCCGCCGCCATCGCCGGTCGTGATCGTGCTGTCGAGCTGCAGGCCGAGATAGGTCGGAAGCGAGACGATGGATTGCGCGTGATAGTTCAGCCCGGCGCCCCAGGCGCCGAAGCTCTCGTTGCCGGAGCCGAGCCAGACGCCGACCGGCTGGAACGCGGCGAAGGGCGTTACGTTCACGCCCAGCGAGGCAACGGGCAACCTGTATCCGGCCTCGATGCGGCCGCCGACGACGAGACCGTCGAGTGGAGTCCCGGCCGCGAGATCGAGGCCGATCCCGAAGAGGTTGCGGTCGAAATCGGAGTGGCCGTAGCCGACACTTCCGATCGCCGAGACGTAGCTCGGTCCATCCCCGTAGACCGCATAGGCGCTGAGGCTGCCGTAATTCAGATCGCTGCTCGAGCCGGACCTCGAATCCGACAGGGTGCTGAAGGCGTAGGTACCGGCAGCGCCGATCAGCACGGGCAGCGAGGTCAGTTGCCCGTCGATGCCGACGCTGGCGCCTGCGAGCGACCCGGACAGACCGCTGCCGTTGGTAGCGTTTCCGACCGGCGTCGCCCAGAGGAGCCCCTCCGCGGTGCTGACGCTGCCGTCCGGCGTCCTGCCGGTGCGGCGGCGGTCAAGCCGGTCTGTGATGGTGGCGAAAGACACCTCTGCTGCGTTGATCATGCCCGTCGGTGCCAGCGAGACCGATCCGCCCCCGACCACCTGATAGGCATGTTCGAGCATACCGACCGTCGGAACATCGAGCAGGATTGGCACGATGGTCTCGAACAGCGGCGACGAGCCGCGCGTCTGCACTCCGCCGATCGCCACGCCGACCTGGGTACCGCTGCTGCTGAGACCCGCGGGCGTGAAGTTGATCGCCGTGTCGAGCTTCAAGGCATCGCCGTCCCGCCGGACACCGAAATCGAGGATCGCGGTGTCGCCGAGCACGACGAGACCGTCGACGGACAGACCACCGGAGGCGCTGAGGAGCGTGGTGGAGAACGAGCCCGGCCACGCTCTCCCAGGCTGATAAAGCGTCGGCTGCACACGCCCGGAAAGCTGGGCGATGCCGGTCACGGCGAACTGATCGGAGGTCCCGGTGACCTGATCGGAACGCACGGCGAGAACGCCGGAGCCGGTCTGCGTGAAATCGCCATTCACGGTCGTCGTGCCGAGTGCGGACGAGGCCACACCCAGCCAGCCGGAATTCCGCAGCAGGCTTCCCGCGCCGCCGACATCGAGTGACGGCCCGGCGAGGACCGTTCCCGACGTGAGATTGTCGAACAGGTTGTTCGTCCCGGGCGAGAACGACACGTCGCCCTGAAGCACCCCTCCGTTGACGAGCGCCGTGTAGCCGCCGCGCGTGCGCACTGCCAAACCGGCGGCACCATCGACCGTGGAGAGGCTGCCATAGTTGTTGATGACGTTCTCGACGCCCTGGCTGGTGATTGCCGTACCACCGGCACCGCCGATAACCGAAGCGCCTGCGGCGATGTTGACGATCGGGTCGCCGTCGCCCTGCATATTGATGCCGTTGGAGAATGCGCCCGTCGCGGTGACCGGAATCTGTTTGGCTACGCTGACGACGACCTTGCCAACGCCGCCGTTACCGGCAACGAGCGTGACGCCGGAAGAGTCGAGCAGCACCCCACCGCCGCCGCCCACCGACTGGGCGACGATGCCGTCCGATGCCGTTCCCGTCGTGGAGACGGCCGCATCGACGTCGACCGTCACGTTGCCGCCACTGCCGTTGCCGGCACCAGCGCCAGATGTCGACAGGGCACCCCCGGTCGAAAGCGCAACGCCACCGCCGCCGCCAACCGACTGTGCCAGTACGCCGACCGCATTGGTTCCCGATGTCGTGATCGCGCCGCCGACCGTCACCTGGATCTGACCGCCTGAAGACGCGTCCGTGCTCGCTGGGCCGGTGAACACGACGGTTCCCGCACCCGAGGCAGCGCCGCCGCCACCGCCGATGCTTTGAGCGAGGATACCAATGGCGGACGTCCCGGTCGTGCTCACGGTCGACCCAGTCGTAACCGTGACAACGCCACCACCGCCGCCACCGGCTCCGCCGAACGTCAGCGTGTCCGCGTTGCTGAGGCTGACGCCGCCGCCACCGCCGATCGACTGGGCTGCGATGCCGAAGCTGAGGGCCCCGCTTGTGGTGATCGACCCGTCGACGGAGACGACGACACTGTTGCCGCCACCGGACGATGCGCCACCGAGAACTGCCGTTCCCGTCTGTGTGGCTGTGCCTGCGAGGATCGCGGCAAGACCACCACCACCACCGATGGACTGGGCGAGGATGGCGGATGCGGCGTTACCGGTCGTGTGGATCTGCGAGGTCGCCACTGAGACCGCCGCTCCACCACCTCCGGCAGCCGCCGTGCCGCCGAGCGTCAGCGTTCCGGACACGGAGCCGTTGGTCCCGCTCAGAGCGGATGCGGTGCCGATGCCGCCGCCGCCGCCGAGCGACTGCGCGATAAGCCCGACGGCGCCGTCGCCCTGCGTGGCAAGGGAACCGGTCGTCGTGACCGTGACCTCGCCGCCAGACTGGCCGGTTCCGCCGGAGCCGCCGAGAGCCATCCCGATGGAGACGATACCCCCATCAGCCGCAGTAGCATTGGAGGCTCCGGCCACGCCGCCGCCACCTCCGAGTGACTGGGCGAGGATACCGTACGATTGAAGGCCCGCGGTGCTGATGTTGCTGCCGAGTTCGAGGAGGACGGAGCCCCCGCTGCCGCCCGTGCTGCCGGAGCCACCGAGACCGAAGCTGAGGGCGTAGGTGCCATTGCTGGCGTTCGTGGTGCTGACGCCGCCGGTGCCACCGCCGCCGCCGACCGACTGGGCGAAAATACCGAACGACTGCGCACCCGTCGTTGTCACGGGGGAGTAGGCGGTCGTCACCTTGACGGCGCCGCCACCGCCGCCGCCGCCGCCCGTTCCGCCAAGACCGACGGCCACGGCCACGGCGTTGCTGGCCGAACTCGACGAACCCGAGCCGGATGCGGAGGTGGACGTGCTGCTGCCGCCGGTGTCGTTCGCGCCCGTTGCCGCGGCTACGACCGCGCCGCCGCTGCCGCCGCCCCCGCCGACAGATTGCGCAACGATGCCGTGGGCGTTGATGCCCGATGTGACGATGCCATAGTAGTTCAGGACACCGATCTGAGTTGCGACGTTGACCGTCACCGCCTTGCCGTCGCCGCCACCGGAGCCGCTTCCGCCGAGCCCCATGGCGACGGACATCGTGCCGCCGGACGAATCCGTGGTGGACGAAGCGCCGCCGTTGCCGCCGCCGCCGCCGACCGACTGCGCAACGAGGGCGCTCGAATTGTTGCCGGTGGTCCAGAGGGTCGCCGGCGTGGAGACCGTCACCGTCCCGCCGTTGCCGCCGCTGCCGCCCGAGCCGCCGAGAGCGAGCGAGAGGGTGTGCGAGCTTCCCGATGCGTTGGACGTGCTCGAACCGCCGTTGCCGCCGCCGCCGCCGACCGATTGCGCAAACAGCGCGGGGGCATTGTCCGCGGGGTTCGCCGGCCCGGACGCTCCGTTGACACCGAAGCCGGTGAAAAGGCCGGAATAGTTGGTGACGCCGACCGTGCCACCGTCGCCGCCCGTTCCTCCGGTGCCGCCGATGGCCATCGCCAGCGCATTTCCGCCGCTGGAGCCGGCCTGGCTGGCGCTGCTGCCGCCGCTCTGACCGGCCGCCGAGGCATTGGAGCTTCCGCTGGCGCTGCCACTGACAGTCCCGGTCGAGGACGAAGTGGACCCGCCACCCGACGCGCCCGGCGCGCTTGCCGCGGTAGAAGTGGAGCCGCCATTGCCGCCGCCGCCGCCGACAGACTGCGCGAAGATTGCAGCCGAGCCCGCGCTTACCGTGTTGATATAGGTCGTAGTGGATGTGCTGCCCGACGAGACGGTGACGCCGCCACCTGTGGCCCCGGCAGCGCCGTTCGCGCCAAGGCTGAAGCTGACGGCCGCCTGCCCGCCGGTTGCCGCCGACGATGCCGATCCGCCGTTGCCGCCGCTGCCGCCGACCGACTGGGCGAAGATGCCGGCCGACTGCAGGCCGAGGGTCTGGATGCTGCCGCCCGAGTTGACGGAAACCGCGCCGCCGATGCCGGCCGCCCCGGCCCCGCCGCCGATGCTGAGCGAAGCCGCATAGGAACTGCCGTCGGCGTTCGACGTCGACACGCCGCCGTTGCCGCCGCCGCCGCCGACCGACTGGGCAAAGATGCCGTTTGCGAGCAGGCCGGAGGTGGTGATTCCGGCCGTGGACTTGACTGTGACGGAGCCGCCTGCGCCCCCCTGCCCGGCGTTGCCGCCGATGGCGAGGGATGCGGAAATGCCGTTCGCCGGCTGGTCGGATTTGGCGGTGTTGGATTGCGACGACGAGGAGCTGAAGGAGGACAGGGCAGAACTGACATTGGTCGCGACCTGAGCTGCGCCGGCGCCAGCCACCGAGGTTACGCCGCCCTGGAGTTCACTCCCCTGGCCGCTCGCGGTGTTGGTCGTCGCCGCACCGCCGTTGCCGCCGCCGCCACCGACGGATTGGGCGAAAATCGCTGCCGAATTCGCGCCATAGGTCGTGAGCGTGCCGCCGGGCTGCACCTGCACGGCGCCGCCTCCGCCGCCGCCATCGCCCCAACCGCCGACCGCGACACCGGCGCCATATTGATTGCTCGACGACGTGGTCTGCGCTGTGCCACCGCTGCCGCCACCCCCGCCCACGGACTGGGCCAGAATCGCCGGCGAATAGACACCGTAGGTCAGTATGCCGCCCGTCGTCAGGCCCGTGTTGCTGGAGACGGTGACGGCTCCGCCGGCTCCGCCCGCTGCGCCCGACCCGCCGATGGCGAGAGAGGCGGCCGCCGTGCTGGCGATGGCATTCGCATCGGCCGCTCCGCCGCTGCCCCCGTTGCCGCCGATCGACTGGGCCACGATGCCGGCCGAGAGATCGTTGCCGACGGAGGCGTTGCCCGTCTGCACGGCTCCGCTCTGAACGACGGTCACCGAGCCTCCGGCGCCACCGGAGCCGCCAGAGCCGCCGATGGCGACGGAAGCTGCCGCGCCATCCGCAGAGGTGAGAGAAGATCCGGACAGGCTGAAGGACCGGCTGGAGCCACCGTTGCCGCCGCTGCCGCCGATGGACTGGGCAAGGATGGCCGGCGAGAGATAGCCGAGGGTGCTGACGCCGGCGGCGGTCACCCCAACAGTACTGCCATTGCTCGCCGTGCCGCCCTGCCCGCCGCTCGTTCCGCCGCCGCCGACCGAGACATCGGCCTCTTCTCCGGCCCCGCTCGATACGGCGCCCGCGAGCGCCATGCCGCCGTTGCCACCGCCACCGCCGATCGACTGCGCGAGGATGCCGATGGACTGGGACTGCGCCGTCGTGATCTGCGATGTGGTGGCGACGGTGACGGCCCCGCCAGCGCCGCCAGATGCGCCGGTGCCGCCGATGGCGACATCGGCGGCCATGATCAGCGATCCGGCGGCGGACGCGCTGAACCCGCCATTGCCGCCGCTGCCGCCGATCGACTGTGCGATGATACCGGGAGACAGTAAGCCAGCGGTTGCAACCGGGCCATTCGCCATCACCAGGACCTCGCCGAGCACCTTGCCGCCGATGCCACCGGCGCCGCCGACCGCGACCGGCGCAGCCGCCGCACCGCCGAGGCTGCCCGCAAAATCCCAGCCGCCGCTGCCGCCGCTGCCGCCAATCGCCTGCGCGACGATGCCAGCGGACTGGTTGCCGCCATAGGATGTGACGTTACCGGCGGTCACCGTTGCGCCTGCCGCCGTTCCGCCATTTCCGCCATTGCCACCGAGGGTGACGCCAGCACTGAGAGAAGCGCCGAGCCCGCCGGCGACCGCGAAGCCGGCATTGCCGCCCTGCCCGCCAAGGCTCTGAGCGACGATGCCGGGCGACAGACTGCCATAGACGGACACTCCGGCAGCGCCATCGAACGTGACGGTGACGCCGCCGGCGGCGCCGCCCGCGCCCCCGCCGCCACCGAGGGCGAGGGTGGCGTCGCCGCCGCCGGCCATGCTGCCTCCGGCGGCAAAGCCCCCGCTGCCGCCACCGCCGCCAATCGATTGCGCCAGCACGCCGGGTGCGTTGCTCGCCATCACGCTTCCTGCCACGCCACCGGTGATGCTGCCGCTGGTCGTGACGCTGACGGCGCTGGCAGAAGCGCCGGCACCGGCCGCGCCGCCGACGATGAGGTTGAAAGCGGCCGGACCGGAGATGTTGCCGGCCGTGCTGAACCCGCCGGCACCGCCTCCACCGCCGATGGACTGGGCGAGAAGCACCGCCGCGCCGCCGCCGGTCGCCGTGAGCGTGCCCTCGTTCTCCACCGTCACGTTGCCGGCGGTATTGCCGCTTCCGCCGGCGCCGCCGATCGTCGCGCCGACCGAACCGTTGAGTGCAATGGAGGCGCTGGTGTCGTAGCCGCCAGTACCGCCGCCACCCCCGATCGACTGTGCGACGATGGCACCAGCGCCATAGCCGGACGTGGTGATCGTAGCCGCGCCGTAGCCGCTGTTCGTGCTCTGGTTCTGACTGAAAACGGTCACAGCGCCGCCGCTGCCGCCCCCGCCACCGGTGCCGCCCACCGCCAGAATGGCCGAGACGTTGCCGCTGTCGCTTGCAGACACCGTCGAGCCGCCATTGCCGCCGCCGCCGCCGACGGACTGGGCGACAAGGCCGTAGGACCGCGCGCCGGAGGTGGTGATGACACCCCCCGGATTGTCGACGACGACGGGGCCAGCGCTTCCTCCGCTGGCGCCGCTGCCGCCGACACCGAGATTGAACGAGGCTGTCGAGGCGAGCGTGCCGGTAATAGTGGCGCCGCCCGCGCCGCCGCCGCCGCCGATGGACTGCGCGATAAGGCCGGGGGAATCCGCGCCCTGGGTGGTGATCTTGATACCGTTCGTACCGCCATAGACTGCGCTGCCCGCGCCGCCCGAACCGCCGGTGCCGCCGAAGGCGAACGAGAAGCCCGCCGCGCCGCTCGCGGACAGTGAGACCGCGTAGCCGCCTGCGCCGCCGCCGCCGCCGATGGATTGTGCGGCGATGCCGGGCGATCCCTGACCGAGGGTCGAGATCAGAGCCCCGGAGACGGATTGAGGGATGTCGACATAGCTGGAATTGAAGGTGAGCGCGGCGCAGGCGCCATCGACGCCCGCATTGCCGGTGTAGCTGTTGCAGTTGGTGCCCACCGCGCCGCCCGCCCCGCCGTAGCCGCCGGTGCCGCCGTGGGTGATCGAAGCACCGGCCGAGCCGGACACCGAGAATGCGAGTGTGCCGCCTCCGGTTCCGCCGCCGCCGCCGATGGATTGCGCGAGAATGCCGGCCGAGTTGATTTCCGTGGTCGAGATCGAGTTCGCGGTTCCCACGACGACGCTGTCGCCTGCGCCGCCCCCGCCGCCACTGCCGCCGATGGCGAACGAAACGCCCGCCACGGCCGAAGCCGTGCCCGAAAGCCCGAAGCCGCCGTGCCCGCCGCCGCCGCCGATCGACTGCGCGAGAATGCCGAAACCGCCGCCCGCGCTCTGTGCTGGCGCCGTGCTTCCGCAGCCGCCGGTGCAGATGACGCCGAGATTGTTGACGAGCACCTGCTGGCCGGCCCCGCCATCGCCGCCGGATCCGCCGATGGCGACGGCGAAATTCGGAGCGCCGCTGAACGCCATGCCGCCGCTGCCGCCGGCACCGCCCACCGACTGGGCGAAGATGCCGGGCGCCGATGCCCCGCCGGAGGTGATCGAGCCGCTCACATTGTAGACGAAGACCGTGCCAGACGTGCCGGCCGGACCGCCGGCGCCGCCGAGGGCGACGAGTCCGGCGGCAACGCCCGCATTGCCGCCGCCGCCGCCGACCGACTGGGCATAAATGCCGTATCCACCGGCGCCATAGGTGGTGAGATTATCGCCGTTCTTGACGTAGACAGCCCCGGCATCGCCGCCATAGCCACCGCCACCGCTCAGCCCCCCGAAGAAGGCATCGGTCGACCCGCCACCGCCGCCGTTGCCACCGATCGACTGGGCAAAGATGGCAATGCCTTGCGAGGAGCTTATATCGGCTACGTTGACGACATTGACGCTGCCGCCCGTGCCGCCAAGCCCGGCCTGTCCGCCGTTGCCGCTGCTGATCGGGCTGTTCTCATTGCCGCCGTTGCCACCCTGGCCGCCGATGCTCTGCGCGAAGATGCCATAGGCGTTGACGCCCGTGGTGACGATCGGAACCGCGTTGTTGAGCGTGACATCACCCGCGTTGCCACCATTGCCGCCGCCACCGCCGTCGAAGCTGACGTTCGATGTGCCGCCACCGTTTCCTCCCGCCCCGCCCTGCGAGTAGACGACGATCGCACTGTCGGTGAAATAGTAATAGTGGCTGCTCTGCTCGATGAGGAACGTCGATATGTTGACACTGGCACCGTTACCACCGTTGCCCCCAGGGTCGCCACCATAGCAACTACCTCCGCTTCCGCCGGCCCCACCGTTGCCGCCAGTGGAGGATGAGACAACAAACGTACCATTATACTGATCCGATGACGTCGGCTGCAGAGTACCGGTATCGGTTGAAGCATTTATGCTGGAGGCGTTATCGGCATTGTCGCCTGGATAGGGCGGATAGAAGCAGTCCGGCGAATTCTGCCCGCTTCCCGCTGTCGGCTGCGAAGTCTTGTTGCTGTAGTAGACCGAGCTGCCTATTGCGGGTGCGGTGCTCGACTGCGCGAAGGCGCTGTCACCCACACTGGCGAATGGCATGCAGAAGCACACCCCCGCGAGCAGAACGGTGCGCCTGCGTCCGGCATGCGAATGCAGACGGAACGCCCCCGCGAGACCAAGCTGCATAACCGCCCCCTAGATCCGACAACACGTGCAACAGATCGCTGGAAGGCTCGCCCCGAACCTTCCAGATCAAAGCCTAGAGGCGTGTGCGAGGGGCGTCCACGAGACACAACGTGTAGCCGGTGATGCGATCAAAATTAGCCGCAGCGCGGCGACTTGGAAATCGGAAGGCGCGCTGGAACGCGGAGCGTCATATTCCTGAAATGTACATTCTGAATAATCCGATGGTCGAAGCAGCGTCCGGCATCACGGTGATCGGCTGCATCGCGCGCTGAGCTGACCCTGCTTATGAACCTGGTCTCTGACTGAGACCGGGAAGCCGCTCAAGGCAGGCAACTCATGGGGCTCCGCTGCCGCCGAGCATGCTCCCGGTCTTGTGAAATAAGATTGCGGATCTCGAATATTCAGAATGTCCTCTGTATATGACCGCCGTGGATGTAGATGCGATCTCGAAAAAAGATCACGTTCCTTTATCATACGAAAAAGCATCGAAATCCTTCGCATACATATTCGATACCGCTTCTATATCTCGCCTTGTCAGCATCTTTCGAGACCCACTTGGCGAGGCCTCAACGTGAATTTCGAATTTCTCCTTCATGCCGAGAGTCGACTGCACATATCTCATATCCTCTTCAATATTCTCGAATCTCGCAACGAAATCCAGATCTTCATCGAGAATATTGCCATAAACCTGTCCTGGCAGATGGCGGTCGGAGATTAGTTCATCCCGATTATGGAATCGGTGGTCATGCTCTACGACAATGTCTCGGCCGAAAATTTCTCGATAACGGGCGAAATCGATATCTCCACTTGAATTCAGTTCAATTCCGAAATGATCTTTGTACTTCAGGCACGACCGCACGCGATCAAACGGATTTCTCACAATAGAAAATTTGAAATACGAATCCCAATACTCAGAATACAATGATTTTGCCTGACTTGCAATTATGTGCTTTGAACTACTGTCAATGAACCAATAGTCTTCCCCAACGATCCATTTCTCGATGCTCGTGCCGGCACACCGCGGAATATGGACAAATATGCACTTCAGATCGTGACAGATCATTCCACCTCGCTTTCTGGGTATAAACAGACCCAAAATGAAAACGCCCGCCGGGGCAAAACCCGACGGGCGTTTTCGTCAACCCAGATATGTCGATCAGGCGCCGGCGAGATGCGGTAGCGGATCGACCGGCTGCGAGCCCTTGCGCAACTCGAAGTGGACCTGCGGCTGGGTTACGGACCCCGTCGCGCCGGCATTGGCGATGACCTGACCGCGCTTCACCTGATCGCCGCGCTTCACAAGGAGGTCCTTGTTGTGCGCGTAGGCCGTCACCCACCCGCCTTCGTGGCGGATCAGCACGAGATTGCCGAAGCCGGTGAGTTCGTTACCGGCATAGATCACGGTTCCGGCTTCGGCCGCCTTCACCGGCGTGCCTTCGGGCACCGCGATGTTGATGCCGTCGTTCTGTTCGCCGCTGCCCTTCTTGCCAAAGCCGGACACGATCCGACCGCGAACGGGCCAACGGAAACCGGAGCCGCCGACGTCTTCCTCGGACGGCTCTGTCGCCGCGGCAGCACCATCGGTCGCCGCCATGCCTGAACCGGCGGCCGACGGAAGCGAGGCAACCTGCGTGCCGCCCTCCGCCGCCGGAGCGGCGGGCGAGGCCGGAGCCGCACCATCGAGCTTCGCCGCGGCATCGCCGAGCGTCGACGGCGGCGCACCGGCCGCGGTGGCATCCGTCGCAGGACGGGCCGACGGATCGGCAGCCTGCGGCTGGATCGCAGCAACCTCGGTCGCCGGAACTGCAGAACCGCCGGCCGGGATACGCAAGACCTCACCGATCTTGATCTGGGTCGACGTAGTCAGGCCGTTCGCGGCGGCGAGCGCCGTCGGCGTCACCTGGTATTTGCGGGCGACGGAGTAGAGCGTCTCGCCCGAGGTGACCTGATGGGTGCCGGCGGCACCCGCGCCGGTCAGCGTGGCGGCGGGAGCGGCGGCGACCTGAGCCGCAGGGGCTGCCGATCCACCGAAGGTGGGAATCACGACGCGGCGGCCGGTCAGCGGCGTCATCCGATCCGGAATGCCGTTGACGGCCATGATCGCCTCGGCCGGCACGCCGTAGCGCTGCGACAGCGAAGCGGCCGTATCACCGGCACCGGCGGTGACCGGCGTGCCGTTGGCCGCGCTCCAGCCCTGATAGCTGGCGGCAGCCCCGGCGGCCGGCGTGGGCGGCGGCAGCGGGGCCGGGTTGGCCGACGCCATGCCGTAGCTGCCGGCTGCGGCCGGGGGCGGCGGCAGCGCCGTCGACGTCACAGCCGCGGTCTGCACCGGTGCGACGGGCGCCGCCGGTCCGCCGCCGGTCGGCGACATCGCATAATCCCGCTCGGCGGAGGCCGCTCCGTAAATCTGCTGCTGATTGGGCGTCGACGCTGTGAACAGCGGCGCATCGCCGAACCGGGTGATGTCACCGCAACCGGCGAGACTCAGCGAAGCCAGCGCGACACCGGCCATCAGCATCAGAGGAGAACGGCGTCGCGACGAGAAACGGGAACCCAACGGGTAACTCCAATCAGCGTATGGCATCGCCCTCACCCGACTCGCACGTCATCGTTAACGCCAGTAGACCGGGACAGCGTTTATGAAGGCTTAATTCGCGGACAACAGGCGCCATTTTCGGGCGGAAAGGTGGCGGCGGATCGGCGGCAACGCGCTGAAAAAGAAACGGCCGGCGTGGCGCCGGCCGCTATGACATTGATGAGCCGGCTCGATGGAGCCGGCCGGAAATCGACAACCGCCAGGCGGCAGCCCGACGCTCAGCCGGTGATTTCGATATCGGAGAAGAAGAACGCGATTTCCGCCTTCGCAGTCTCGGCGGCGTCGGAGCCGTGAACCGAATTCTCGCCGATGGAAACGGCGAAGTCCTTGCGGATGGTGCCTTCGGCGGCCTGGGCCGGGTTGGTGGCGCCCATCACTTCACGGTTCTTCAGGATCGCGCCCTCACCCTCAAGGACCTGGACCACCACGGGGCCCGACGTCATGGTCTCGACGAGTTCGCCGAAGAACGGACGCTCGCGATGAACGCCATAGAACGCCTCGGCCTGGGCCTTGGTGATGAGGATGCGCTTCTGCGCCACGACCTTGAGACCGGCCGATTCCAGCCGGTCGACGATCTTGCCGGTGATGTTGCGGCGGGTGGCATCGGGCTTGATCATCGAGAAGGTGCGTTCGATCGCCATGATTTCGGTGCTCCGTTCGGGTCCATGCGGGGCTGGCCCGCGGGTCGGGCGGACGTATAGCCCGCCGGCTCGCCGGATCGCAAGCCGCAGAACACGCGCGGACGCATTCGCGCTGCAAGCGGGTCGTGCGGCGCATGGTTCCCGCCGGCGGAACCTGCCGAAACGGCCCCGCGCCTCGTTTGCTGCGGCAGCGGGCCGGTGTATCGTCCGGCGCCTGCAACGATCCCGAATCCGGCCAAGAGACCAGTTTCGATGCGCGATCTCTTCACCATGCTCGCCGGCTACAATGCCTGGGCCAATGCGCGGCTCTACGATGCCGCTGCGGCGCTGTCCGACGAGGACTACCGCGCGGATCACGGGGCGTTCTTCCGCTCGCTCCACGGAACGCTGAACCACCTGCTCGTTACCGACCAGATCTGGATGCAGCGCTTCACCGGCCAGGGCGAGGCACCGGCCCGGCTCGATGCCATTCTCTACGAAACCCTGCCCGAGCTGCGCGCGGCACGGGAGGCGGAAGACGCCCGCATCGTCGCCTGGATCGGTTCCCTCGACGACGTCGCGCTCGCCGGCCGGCTGCGTTACCGGAGGGTATCGAGCCCGGACGTGATCGAGCAGCCGCTCGCACCGGCGCTCTCCCACCTTTTCAATCACCAGACCCACCATCGTGGCCAGGCGCACGTCATCCTCACCCGGCTGGGACATCGTGATCTCGCGCTCGACCTGATGTTCTACCAGCGCGAGAGCGGCGTCGGGCTCTAGGTACTCGAACCGGCGGCGCGGGTCCGACAGAGGGCTTGCAGGCGAGGTCGGGAGCGGGCAAAACCGCCGCCATCATGCTGTCCATCAACGACGTCACCTACCGCATCGCCGGCCGCACGCTGCTGGACCACGCCACCGTCGTGGTGCATGAGCGCAGCCGCGTCGGCCTCGTGGGCCGCAACGGCGCCGGCAAGAGCACGCTTTTCCGGCTGATCAACGGCGAGATCGCGCCCGAGACCGGGTCCGTGACCATCGCCCGTGGCATCAAGACGGGTCAGGTCGCGCAGGAAGCGCCCGGCACCGACGAAAGCCTGATCGAGGTCGTGCTGCAGGCGGACAAGGAGCGCACCGCTCTTCTGGCGGAAGCGGAAACTGCCACCGATCCCCACCGCATCGCCGACATCCATACGCGCCTCAGCGATATCGGCTCCCATTCCGCCGAGGCCCGCGCGGCCGCAATCCTCGCCGGGCTCGGTTTCGACACCGAGGCGCAGGCCCGACCCTGCAAGTCGTTCTCCGGCGGCTGGCGGATGCGCGTCGCCCTCGCGGGCGTGCTGTTCTCCGAACCCGATCTCCTGCTTCTTGATGAGCCGACGAACTATCTCGATCTCGAAGGCACGCTCTGGTTGGAGAATTACTTGACGCGCTACCCTCACACGGTGGTGCTGATCAGCCACGATCGCGACCTGCTCAACAAGGTGGTCGATACGATCGTCCATCTCGACCAGGGCAAGCTCGTCTCCTATCGCGGCGGCTACGATGCGTTCGAACGCCAGCGCAGCGCGACGCAAACCTTGCAGCGCAAGGCGGCTGAAAAGCAGGAGCAGCAGCGCAAGCACCTGCAATCCTTCGTGGATCGCTTCCGCGCCAAGGCCTCGAAGGCCAGTCAGGCCCAATCCCGCCTGAAGATGCTCGAACGACTTCAGCCGATTGCCGCCGTGGTGGATGGCGAGGTCGCACCGTTCCAGTTCCCGAAAGGCGAGGGTCGGCTGGCGCCGCCGATCATCACCGTCGACGGCGGCTCGGTCGGCTACCAGCCGGGCAAGCCGATCCTGAGCCGGCTCAGCTTGCGGATCGACGAAGACGACCGGATCGCCCTTCTCGGCCAGAACGGCAACGGCAAATCCACGTTCGCCAAGCTGATCGCAGGCAAGCTGGCGCCCGAAACCGGCAGCTACACCCGCGCGAACAAGCTGAAGGTGGCCTATTTCGCCCAGCACCAGCTCGACGAACTCGTGCCGTCGCAATCCGCCGTCGAGCATGTCCGCAATCGGGTCACAGGCGAGAGCGAAGCGAGGATTCGCGCCCGCGTCGCCGGCTTCGGGTTACCGACGGACCGGATGGACACGCCGGCGCGCGACCTCTCCGGCGGCGAGAAGGCGCGGCTGCTGATGGGGCTCGCAACATTCGACGGCGCCCACCTGCTGATTCTCGACGAACCGACCAACCATCTCGACGTCGACAGCCGGGCGGCCCTGATCGAAGCCATCAACGATTTCGAAGGCGCCGTGGTCCTCATCAGCCACGACCGCCATCTCGTCGAAGCCTGCGCCGACCGGCTTTGGCTCGTTGCCAACGGCACCGTCGCCCCGTTCGACGGCGATCTGGAGGATTATCGGCGGCTCGTCGTCGGCAAAGGCGGCGGCAAGGGCGGACAGCGGCCAGACGAGAGCGGAAGCGCGGCCAGCGGTCAGGAACGGCGCAAGGCCAATGCCGACCGCCGCGCCCAACTGGCGCCGCTGCGAAAGGAAATCCAGACGGCTGAAAAAAGGATCGAGGCGCTGCGGGCCACCCTCGCCCGGCTCGACAAGTCGCTTGCCGATCCGAAGCTGTTCAGCGGCATTCCCGGGCGTGGTGTTGCCGTCGCCAAGGAGCGGGCCGATGCGGCCAAGGCTCTTGAAGCGGCCGAGGAGACCTGGCTCGAACTCTCCGAGCGGTACGAAAACGAGATGAGTGGCGGGTAGTTGGCGGACCGCCGCGCTCCGGCGGATCCTGCATGGCGCGGAGTCATGCAATGGCGCGGAGCGGCGCGCGCGCCGATAGCCTGGACCCGTAAGGCCGATCGGAGACGCTTCGCCACACGGGTCGTCGCCCGACGAGAAGGCGCTGCCGGGCGCGCTATGCGCCCGGTTTCGGCTTATCCGGTATCAGGCGATCGGGATGCCGCCGCTCTGGCTCGTCCCATCCTCCCATCGCATCGTCGCTGCCCGAGGGCGGCATGGTCTGGCCGGACAAGCGTAGCGTGCGTTCCAGCAGCACCTCGTAGATCGGCCTGCCCTTCAGCGCCTCGGCGACGACGTTGGCGGTCACGCAGGTGGCTATGACTGGGAGCAACAGGTCGTAGGCGCCGGTCAGCTCCGCAACGAGAACCATGCCCACCAGCGGTGCCCGCACGGTGGAAGAGAACAGCCCACCCATGGCGGCGACGGCGAAGGCGACGGAGGCCCCCGGCGGCAGCGGAACGACAAGGCTGAGGAGACCGCCGAACAACAGGCCCACCGCCGTGGCGAGCGCCAGGATTGGTGCGAAGATGCCGCCCGGAACGCCCGTGGAATAGCTCGCCATCGTCATGGCGAAACGGATGACCACGATGATGGCGAGGGCCAGCACGCTGAGGTTCTCGCCGGTCATCGTCAGCACGAGCTGTTCGCCTCCCCCGGTCGCTTCGGGCCTGAGCAGAGCCAGAATACCGATGACGACACCGACGACGCCGGGGACCAGATAAGGCGACCACCGCTTGCTGATGCCGAGCGCGGCATCGAGACTGGCGATCAGCACGGCGTTGAACACCACGCCCAGCACGCCGAGGCACGCGCCGAGGACCACGAACGCCGGCAGCACGCCAAGCGGCATGTCCGGTACAGCAATGGTCAGATCCGGCGCGGTGCCGCCGATCATCTCCGTCACGACGGCGCTCGCGGCCGATCCGACGATCACGGCCGTGTACGTGCGGAAGCCATACGGAAATTGCCGCCGCGTCTCCTCGATCACGAACAGCACGGCCGCAAGCGGCGCATTGAAGGCGGCGGCGAGACCGGCGGCGGCGCCCGCAGCCATCAGCCCACGGCCATCGCGGGTGCCGAGCGCCACCCACCGCGTCACCGCCTCGGAGATCGAGGCGCCCATGTGAATGGTCGGCCCCTCGCGGCCGGCGACGAGACCGGCGCCAAGCGCAAGGATGCCGCCGAAGAATTTCACCGGAAGCACGCGCTTCCAATGGACGGTCCGCAGTCCTTCGAGCGCACCTTCGATTTCCTGCACGCCGCTGCCGGCCGCTTCCGGCGCGAATCGGCGCACCATCCACACCGACGCCAGCACCATCGCCGCGGCGATCGCCGCGAGGACGAAGTAAGCCGCCCCACCCGGAACGGTCCGGATGACCCAGGCCGGCCATTCCATCACGCGCTCGACCAGGATGTGGAAGACCGATCCAACCAGGCCGACGATGCCGCCGACGACGAGCGCATAGACATAATAGAGCGCATCCGAAGGAGCCTTCGGGCGCGGCGATGTCGGAACAGTCACGACTGGCGACTCCGCTGTTCGGGCACTCCGGTCACGAAACCGGCAGGCGGAAAGGTTTAATTTCAACGCTTAACCGCCAGATCCGGATGCAGCAAGTGCGGATCGCCCTCTCCAACTCCGATGATGCGCTGCGGGACGCCTCATTCCGCCGGGCAGGCGCGTCGCCGGCGCGCCGAGATCAGCAGGAAGCCGCTCCACGCGAGTGCGGCACAGACCGCGCTCAGGGTCATCACTCCGGCCATCGGCCTGTCGGACCCGTCGAACGACGCGCTGACGAGGAAGGTGGCCGTGGACGAGACCGTGAACTGCATCGCACCGCTCAAGGCCGACGCCGTGCCCGCGTTGGCGCCGAAAGGCTCCAGCGCCAGCATGGTCGACGTCGGCAGGATCAGGCCGAGGCAGGCGACCGTCAGGAACACGAAGCCGACGGTGAGCTCCAGCGTCGCGCCGCCGGCCATCACGATGGCGCAGAGCAGCAGCGATGCCGGCACGAATGCCACCATCGCGGTGGAGATCAGCCGGGGCGTTCCCCACCGGCGAATGAGGAAGCTGTTGAACTGCGCCCCGCCGATGATCGCCGCGGCATTGAACGCGAACACCATGCTGTAGGCGAACGGCGACAGCCCGTGCAGCGTGATGAACACGAACGGCGACCCGGCGATGTAGGCGAACAGCGTGGCCTGGGCGAAGCCGGCGGTCAGCACGGCGGTCACGAAGTAGCCGTTGCCGAGCAGGCGCACATAGGTGATCAGCATCGGGCCGATCCGCGCCGAGATGCGGCGCTCCGGGGGATGGGTCTCCGGCAGCTGGAACGCCACAAGGGCCAGAATCGCCGCGCCGATCACCGCGAGCGCGATGAAAATGGCGTGCCAGGACGCGACGGAGACAAGCGCACCGCCCGCAACCGGCGCCAGGATCGGCGACAGGCTGAGGCCGAGCAGGGTGAGCGACATCAGCTTTGCGGCTTCCGCCCCCGTCTTCAGATCGCGGATGACGGCGAGCGTGATCACCGTGCCCGCGCAGCCACCGAGCCCCTGGACGAAGCGGAGCGCGATCAGGGCCTCGATGGTCGGCGCGAACGCGCAGCCGATGGAGGCGATCACGAACAGCGTCAGGCCGAAATAGATCGGCTTCTTGCGGCCGACCATGTCCGAGATCGGCCCATAGATCACCTGCCCCAGAGCCAGCGCGACGAAGAAGCTGACGAGGCTGAGCTGCACCGTGCCTTCCGTCGTGCCGAAGCTCTCCGCGATACTGGCGAAGCCCGGAAGGTACATGTCGATTGCGAACGGCCCGACGGCCATCAGCATGCCGAGAATGGAGGCCCAGCGCGCGAGGGAAAATGTCTGCATGGAACGAACCTCCGGCGCGCGAGCGCCGTTTGGCTTCGGGGGCATGATCGTGATGCGGATCAAGGGTGAACGGCGTGTGACGGCGCGTGGAGGAAAGCACCGCATCCCATCGTCGTTTGGCGATGAATGACACTATTGCGCCCGGCGTGCAAGCCGCGACGGCAGCGCTTGAGACACGCCGCGGCTGAGTGTTGCCGCCGAGACCCAGCAGGATCGCAGGGCGGCCCAGCGCTGCAGCCATTGCCTTGCGGCGCGAGATGGGCCATTTGCTCTCGCAGTTTCTCTTTATAACAGGCTGAGATTGCCCGCGGCCATCCGCGGCGCGGAGGCGCAATGTCCGACACGAGCCAGATCTTCGAGACGAACGATGGCGGCGCTGCCGCCCGCCCCGCCAAGGCGAACCCGAAGATCAGCTTCGTCAGCCTCGGCTGCCCGAAGGCTCTGGTCGATTCCGAGCGCATCCTCACCCAGTTGCGGGCGGAAGGATACGAGATCAGCCGCAACCACGCCGGCGCCGATGTGGTGGTGGTGAATACCTGCGGGTTCCTCGACAGCGCCAAGGCGGAATCCCTCGGCGCCATCGGCGAGGCGCTTTCGGAGAACGGTCGAGTGATCGTGACAGGCTGCATGGGCGCGCAGCCGGAGGAAATCCGCGCGGCTCATCCGGGCGTTCTCGCCGTCACCGGCCCGCAGGCCTATGAGAGCGTCGTCGCGGCGGTGCACGAGGCCGTGCCGCCGGCCCACGATCCCTATGTTGATCTCGTGCCGCCCCAGGGCGTGAAGCTGACGCCGCGGCACTACGCTTATCTCAAGATTTCAGAGGGTTGCTCGAACCGCTGCACCTTCTGCATCATCCCCAGCCTGCGCGGTGATCTCGTCAGCCGGCCAGCCGGCGATGTGCTGCGCGAGGCCGAGCGGCTGGTGAAGGCGGGCGTCAAGGAGATCCTGGTGATCAGCCAGGACACGTCTGCGTACGGCGTGGACCTGCGCTACGCCGCGAGCCCGTGGCGCGACCGCGAGGTCCGGGCGAAGTTCTACGACCTCGCCGCCGCGCTCGGCGAACTCGGCGCCTGGATCCGGCTGCACTACGTCTATCCCTATCCGCACGTCGACGAAGTGATCGGATTGATGGCGGAAGGCAAGGTGCTGCCCTATCTCGACATCCCCTTCCAGCACGCCGCGCCGAACGTGCTGAAGGCGATGCGCCGACCGGCGCATCAGGAAAAGACCCTTGGCCGCATCCGCCGCTGGCGCGAGGAATGCCCGGATCTCGCCATTCGTTCGACCTTCATCGTCGGCTTCCCCGGTGAGACCGACGCGGACTTCGAGGAACTGCTGTCCTTCCTCGACGAGGCCTCGCTCGATCGTGTCGGCTGCTTCAAGTACGAAGCAGTCGCCGGGGCGACCGCGAACGATCTAGCCGCTCCCGTGCCCGAGGAAGTGAAGGAGCAGCGCTGGCACCGCTTCATGGCGCGCCAGCAGGCCATCAGCGCACGCCGGCTGGCCGTGAAGGTCGGAAAGCGGGCGAAGATCCTCGTCGACAAGTCGAGCGGCCTCACCGCCGTCGGTCGCGGCTCATGGGACGCACCAGAGATCGATGGGGTGGTGCACCTCACAGGCCGCCGGCCGATCCGCGCCGGCGAGTTCGTCAGCGTGCGCATCGACCGCGCCGATGCCTACGACCTGCACGCCACCGTTACGGGCTGATCGCCGCCCAGGCGATTGCTGACCACACAAGGAAGGGCATTCGCGTGCCGGGTCACAGACCGGTGCTCGGCGCTATTCCTTGTGCTTGGGTGGGTATCTCGTACCACTTGCCGGGGTCGAGCGAGGCGATATGGCGTTTCGCCTGTTCGAGGAACTGCTCGCCGAGGAAATCGCGTTCGACTTCGCTGTTGACCATTGTCCTGTCGGGGCGGACGCGGAACTTACCCCCGTTGAAGACACTGGGTCCGTACCACTTCCGTTCGATCTGGATGGCACAGAGGATCTGGTGTGGCTCAACCCTCATGGCGGCCCGCTCCTGCCCATACATGGGCCACAGAGCGGCTCGCTTTTCAGCGTCAGTTGCCAGTTCGTGCGCGATCGACTGCACATATTTCCATTGATACGACTGCGTATTGAGCAAAGAGGCCGTATCCAGGTCGAGATAGAATATATTCGTCAGCAGGCTGAGATCCGTCGGAAAGACGGCCGCGGCATAGAAATCACGCGTGACGCAAACGACCTTACCGGGATGAACGTCCGGCGCAACGTTCGTCTTCTCAGCTCCAGTGCGCGGGTCCTTGCCGAACCGCATTACGCTTTCGCCGCGCAGCTTCTCGTCATCTCGCGCAGAGAAACCTTCATCGAAGATTCTCCAGACCTTACGATCGTCACCCCTGAAGAACACACCCCGTGGCATCCGACGTCCTCCGATAAAATCGATGACGTCATCATCCCGGATATTCTTGCAAGAAATGCGGCAAATTCATAAAATATTCGTAATGACAAAAAATCAAGAAATAGAAATCACATAACAAAATATGCGTGAAATAGCGATGTAGTCTTTAATAAAGATAAATGATATATTGTAACATAATGGCGTTATTTTAGAATATTAGCCTGCGTTCCTGTTATCGACTAAATTTCGAATTCGCACAATCAAAGCAGGAAAAGACATCGGCACTGAGTGCGTGTGCGAAGCCGGGCCGATAAAGCGGAACATAATCCAGCGATTTTGCGTATCAATCGCACATAGCATGCACAACGGCCCTCTCCCGAGAGCAGCCGACTTAACCGCATTTCGCGCGGCGTTGCCTTAAGGCAACCCGGCTTGGCCGGCCGCCGCGGAAAGCGAAGGCGTGACCTGTTACGCGATGGGAACGGTCGGCGCGTTCTTCGTCTGGCGGATCGTCAACGCGGTGCGGACGCTTGCGACATTGGCCGCAGCCGTCAGTTCCTCGATGATGAAGGTCTGGAAGGCGCGGAGGTTCGTCGCGACGCACTTGAGGATGAAATCGATGTCGCCCGACAGCATCCATGCTTCCCGCACGATGGGCCAGCCGCGAAGCCGCTCCTCGAATGCCACCAGATCCGCTTCCGCCTGGCTGTTGAGGCCGACCATGGCGAACGCCGTCAGGTCGTAGCCGAGGCTCTTCTCGTCGAGCAGGGCGCGATAGGCATTGATGATGCCCGCATCCTCGAGTGCCTTGACCCGACGCAGGCAGGGCGGCGCGGAGATGCCGATCCGGCGAGACAGCTCGACATTGGTGATCCGGCCATCGTCCTGAAGCTCGCGCAGAATCTTCCAGTCGATGTCGTCGAGCCGAACTTTCAACGGCAATCCCCTTCGGATGGTGAGTGGTCGCGGCAGAATCGAGCAACATCCTTGCGCGCGCACGACATGCGATAACACATCCGGTCCGGTCGCGGAAAGAATTCCGCTGTCCCGAAAGCAGCCGCTGCTGCCGGCCGGCGGTGACGCGGCCTTATGTCGCCGCGCGGCACAACCGGCTCAGAGATCGGCCTGAATGCCGGCGATGAAGGCCGGCAATCCATAGCCGCGCGAGCGGCGCAACCGTTCCGCACCAAGGATGGCCTTCAACCCCGCATAGGCGCGCGTCAGGTCGTCATTGACGAGCACATAATCGTACTCGACCCAGTGCTCCAGTTCGGATTTGGCGTTGGTCAACCGCTTCGCGATCGTCTCCGCGCTGTCTTCGGCACGCCGGTCGAGCCGCGACTTCAGATCCCGTGCAGCAGGCGGCAGCACGAACACGGCGACGACGTCCTCCCGCATGGCCTCCACCAGCTGGCGGGTGCCCTGCCAGTCGATGTCGAAGACCATGTCGTAGCCTTCGGCGAGCGCCTGCTCCACCGCCTCCCGCGGCGTGCCGTAGAAATTGCCGTGCACCTCGGCCCACTCCAGAAGATCGCCCTGAGACCGCATGGCCTCGAAGCTCTTCTTCTGGATGAAATGGTAGTGCACCCCCTCGATCTCGCTCGGTCGCCGCTCCCGCGTCGTCACGGAAACCGAGAGCTTGAGCCGCTCGTTCTCGTCCGGATCGGACAGGAGGTTGCGCGTCAGCGTCGACTTGCCCGCGCCGGAGGGCGACGACAGCACAAGCAGGAAGCCGCGGCGGCTGTATGGAATTGTCGGGGCGCTCACGGGAATCACTCCAGGTTCTGGATCTGCTCGCGCAGCTGTTCGATGGTTGCCTTCAGGTCGAGCCCGGCGCGGGTAATGTCCACGTCGTTCGACTTCGCGCAGAGCGTGTTGGCCTCGCGGCCGAATTCCTGCGCCAGAAAATCGAGGCGACGACCGACGGCTCCGCCGCCGGCCAGCAGACCGCGTGCCTGCTCGATGTGGGCGCGCAGCCGGTCGATCTCTTCCTGTATGTCGGCACGGGAGGCAAGCAGCACCGCTTCCTGATGCAGGCGATCGGGATCGAGTCCGGCATCGGCGCCGACGATGCGGCGAATATCCGCCGCCAGCCGCTGCCGGATCGCTTCGGGGCGGCGCGCCGGGGAATGCTCGGCCACATCGACAAGCGCCTCGATGGTATCGAGATGGCGGGAAAGCGCCCCAGCGACAGCCTTGCCCTCGGTACGGCGCATGACGAGGAGATCGTCCACGGCTGCGGCGAACGCCTCGACGAGCATGCCGCCGAGTTCCGCGCGCATGGCGTCGTCGGACGTCGATTCGGCGGTTTCCAGGACACCGCGCAAGCCGAGGATACCCTCGACGGACACAGGCGCGCCTCCGAGCCGGCTGCGAACGGTGTCGGCCGCCGCCAGCACGCCCTCCAGCACGGCGGCGTTCAGGCGCACCGCAGCGGGCGCGGAGACCTGCTCAACGCTGAGCGTCGCCGATACGTTGCCGCGCGCGAGCGCCTTCGTCAGGCATTCGCGGACCTGAGGCTCGATGGCCTCGTAGCCGGACGCCAGCCGCAGCTTGAAATCGAGACCGCGGCCATTGACCGAACGCAGTTCCCAACCCCACGAGAAGCTCGCGGAACCGGCTTCCGTGTCGACCTCGGTGGTGCCCGATCTGCGGGCGAAACCTGTCATGCTGGCAAGCGTCATCCGCATTCCCGTCTGGCTGATTGAACGTTCGCGGCCCGCCGCGAGATGGACCGCTGCCGGTCTGTCGCCGCGCCGCGTTCACGACAGGCGGCGGCCGAAACATCAAGCGGCTTTATAAGCAGTGGAATTGCCCCTGCACAGAGGCGTGGAGACGCCTTGCGCCCGAACCGGGAGAACGGGAACGCCTTCAGACACGCGCTCCGCCGGGCGGGAGGCGCTGCGGCAGAAGGCGCCCCGTCAGTTCGCCGGAGTCGCCGGCTGCACAGCGATCTGATCGCTTCCGGAGCCCTGCCCGCTCTGTGTCTTCTCCAGCTCGCGCCACTTCGCGACATTGCGGTTGTGATCGTCGAGGCTGACCGCGAACACATGACCGCCGGTACCGTCAGCGACGAAGTAGAGGTCCTTGGTGTCGGCCGGGTGAGCGGCGGCCTCCAGCGAATCGCGACCGGGATTGGCGATGGGGCCCGGCGGCAGCGCCGGGATCTGGTAGGTGTTGTAGGGGTTCGGGCGCTGCAGGTCGGACCGCAGGATGGTGCGGGCCTGCTTCCAGGCAGCGCCGCCATAAAGCCCGTAGAGGATGGTCGGATCGGACTGCAGCCTCATGCCCTTGTTCAGGCGGTTGATGAAAACCGCGGCGATGCGGGGCCGCTCGTCCGCCTTGCCGGTTTCCTTCTCGATGATCGAGGCCAGGATCACGAGATCGCGCGGCGTTTTCAGCGGCAGATCGGGAGCACGCCCGGCCCAGATCTCGGCGAGCGCCTCTTCCTGCGCCTTCGACATGCGATCGAGCAGCTGCTTGCGCGAAGAACCTCGCGTGAACTTGTAGGTTTCGGGCAGCAGCGAGCCTTCCTGAGGAATCGCGCTCAACGCACCCGTCAGCATGGTATCGCCGAGAAGCTTGTCGACGACCTGGGCGCTGGTGACGCCCTCTGGAATCGTCATCGCATGCTGAATGCTGCGCCCGGACGTGATCTCGTCCATCACGGCGCGCATGGAGACGCCGGGCGAGAAGGCATATTCGCCAGCTTTCAGCTTGCTGGTGTTCTCAAGAAATTTCGAGGCACCCTCGAACACCCAACGGTTCGAGATCACGTTGTGGCTTTCGAGCAGGGTCGCGATCTCGTCGAGGGTAGAACCCGGCTCGATCAGCACGGTCGCCTCTGCCGCAAGCGGTCCCGGGGCCTCGTAAACCGTCTTTCCCCAGTAGACGGTGCCGCCCGCTGCCAGCACGATCAGCAGCGCCGCCGTCAGGAAGAAATTCAGGACGAGAACCAGCGGATTGCGAGCATGGCGCGACCGCGACGGCGGAGGCGGCGCCGAGTCGGGATGAAGCGCCTGGCGCGGACTGCGCGGGCTGCGGCGGCGGCCGGTCGGTTCTCGGTTGTCGCTCGACGGATCGGTCATGTCACGCTGCTGCCTTTCAGACCGCCTCGCCGCCTGCGCGGGCTATCCCGGCACAGGCACCCCGCCCAAGGCTCCGGAAGGGCCGCGGACGGCGGAAAGGCGCAAGCATCAAGGGACCGAATCGGACTCCGGTCATCAGATGCTCGTGCGGTTTCTTTGCCCCGCTCCCCGGCAGGATACCGGATGGCGGCCGCCTCGGACATGAAGCGGCATACCGTCATTTTCGAGGCAGGCCGCGCCGGGCTCGACGCGGCGCCCCGCGGTCAGGCCTCGAACTGGCGCAGAATGATCGAGGCGTTGGTGCCGCCGAACCCGAAGGAGTTCGAGAGCACGGTGCGGATCGGCATCTCCTTGGCCTTGTTCGGCACGAGGTCGATGGACGTCTGCACAGAGGGGTTGTCCAGGTTGATCGTCGGCGGCGCGATGCTGTCGCGCATCGCCAGAACCGAGAAGATCGCCTCGATCGCACCCGCGGCACCGAGCAGATGCCCGGTGGCCGATTTCGTCGACGACATCGTCAGCCGGTCCGCCGACTGTCCCACGACGCGGTGCACGGCGCCGAGTTCGATCTCGTCGCCCATCGGCGTCGAGGTCCCGTGGGCGTTGATATAGTCAATTTCCTCGGGCGCGATTCCGGCGCGCTTGAGAGCCGCCGTCATGCAGCGATAGGCGCCATCACCATCCTCGGAGGGAGCGGTGATATGATAGGCATCGCCGGACATGCCGTAGCCGATGACCTCGCCGTAGATCCTCGCGCCGCGCCGGATGGCGTGCCCGAGTTCCTCGAGGACCACCACGCCCGCGCCCTCGCCCATGACGAAGCCGTCACGGTCGCGGTCATATGGGCGGGAGGCCTGTTCCGGCCGGTCGTTGAAACCGGTGGAAAGCGCCCTGCAGGCCGCGAAGCCGGCGAGCGCAAGCCGCCCGATCGGCGATTCGGCACCGCCGGCAACCATCACGTCGGCGTCATCCAGCATGATCAGCCGCGCCGCATCGCCGATGGCATGGGCGCCGGTCGAACAGGCCGTCACGACCGCATGATTCGGGCCCTTGAGGCCGTGGCGGATCGAGACGTAGCCGGAGGCGAGATTGATCAACCGTCCGGGGATGAAGAACGGCGAGATGCGGCGCGGACCACGCTCCTTCAGCGTGATCGCCGCGTCCTCGATACCGATCAGACCGCCGATACCGGAGCCGATCAGCACGCCGGAGCGGATCTGCTCCTCGTAGGACTTGGGCGACCACCCGGCATCACGGATCGCCTGCTCGGCCGCCGCCACCGCGAACACGATGAACTCGTCGACCTTGCGGCTTTCCTTGGGCTCCATCCAGTCGTCGGGATTGTAGGTGCCGTCGCTTCCATCCCCGCGGGGAATCTGCGCCGCAATCCTGCAGGCAAGATCGGACACCTCGAACGACTCGATGGCGTTGGCCCCGCTCTTGCCTTCGATCAATCTGGACCAAGACACGTCCACGCCGCACCCAAGCGGCGTGACCATCCCAAGGCCGGTAATCACTACACGTCTCATCGAACGTCCCGATCGGTCGCAATGGATCGAGCGGTAGTGGCCGGACGCCAGAGCGTCCGGATGCCGCCGCCTCGCCTTGTTGCCGGTCAGCCGGCCGCCTTTTCCAGGAACTTCACGGCGTCGCCGACGGTCAGGATCGTCTCGGCGGCATCGTCCGGAATTTCGACACCGAACTCTTCTTCGAAGGCCATGACGAGCTCGACGGTGTCCAGGCTGTCGGCGCCGAGATCGTCGATGAAGCTCGCGTTGTCGGTGACCTTGTCGGCTTCGACGCCGAGATGCTCGATCACGATCTTCTTCACACGCTCAGCGATGTCGCTCATTCTCGCCTTCCTTGATATCTTGCTAGGGAAACCGTTGACGGAAAACCGCGCGAGCCCCGAAAACTTCTTGCTTACTGATGACTTTCCAAACGAAAGACGTTGAAAGCCGAAGGTTTAAAGGTCCAGGACAAAACCGGGTTACCACCCATACAAGTCTTGTCCTCCGGTTACGACGTTCTGCCGTATCGTCCGGCCGGCGGTAGGTAACACACTTTATTGGGCTTGGCCAGAAGTCCACACGCGCGGAATCACTGGCAAAACCCCGTCTTCAGACCATGGCCATGCCGCCATTGACGTGCAAGGTCTGGCCCGTGACGTAACCTGCCTCGCTGGAGGCAAGATAGAGCACCGCAGCGGCGATGTCGTCGCCCGAACCAAGCCGGCCGGCAGGCACCGCCCCCAGGATGGCGTCGCGCTGCTCGGGTTTCAGCACGTCGGTCATCGCGGTCTCGATGAAGCCGGGCGCCACCGTGTTCACGGTGATGTTCCGGCTCGCCACTTCCTTGGCAAGCGACTTGGACATGCCGATCATGCCCGCTTTCGCCGCGGCATAGTTGCCCTGGCCGGCATTGCCGGTGACGCCGACCACGGATGTGATGCCGATGATGCGGCCATAACGACGCCGCATCATTCCCTTCAGAGCAGCACGGGAGAGGCGGAAGGCCGAGGTGAGGTTCACCTCGATGACCTTGTCCCACTCGTCGTCCTTCATGCGCATGAAGAGGTTGTCACGGGTGATGCCCGCATTGTTGACGAGAATGTCCAGCCCGCCCATGGCCGCTTCGGCGGCGGGCACCAGGGCGTCCACGGCCTCGCGGTCACCCAGATCGGCGGTCAGAACGTGGGTCCGGTCGCCGCCAAGCTCGGACGCAAGCGCATCAAGCCGCTCGCGGCGCGTGCCGGAGAGCGCAACGGTCGCCCCGTTCGCATGAAGCGCCCGCGCGATCGCCGCGCCGATGCCGCCGCTGGCGCCGGTCACGAGGGCGGCGCGCCCAGTAAGATCGAACATTCACGGCCCTTTCGGGAATCCGGACGAAGCCCCCGGCTCCGCCCTGTCTATCCAGTCCGCGTGCGACGAGCCCAAGCCCGCCGCCGATGCGGCAATCGGGCGACATCTGCCCGTCCCGCATGAAAAGTCAACTGCCGCACTCAGCTTGCGAGCCTTGCAGCGAGCGCATCGATCTCATCGGGCGTTCCTGCCGCGATGCCCTGCGCACCCTTGGCGATGCGTTTGGCAAGCCCGGTCAGCACCGAACCGGACCCGAGTTCGACGAAGAGGTCGACACCGTCGCCCGCAAGCCACTCGACGCTTTCGCGCCAACGCACCGTGCCGGTGACCTGCTCGACGAGCCGGGCACGGATCTCGGCAGGGTCGGTGATCGGTCGCGCCAGCACATTCGCGACCAGCGGAACGGCCGGCTCAGCGATCGCGACGGAGGCGAGCGCCTCGGCCATGGCGTCGGCGGCCGGCGCCATCAGCGGGCAGTGGAACGGTGCGCTCACCGGCAGCAGCACGGCGCGCCGGGCGCCATGCCCCTTGGCGATCTCGATCGCCCGCTCCACCGCAGCCTTATGGCCGGAAACCACGACCTGTCCGGGCGCGTTGTCGTTTGCGGTGGCACAGACCTCGTCACCGGCGGCTTCCGCGGCGACAGTGCGCGCGGCGTCGAGATCGAGCCCGAGCAGCGCCGCCATTGCGCCGACGCCCGGAGCAACCGCCGCCTGCATGGCATTACCGCGCAGCCGCAGCAGCCGGGCCGTGTCGCCGACGGACAGGCTATCGGCCGCCGCGAGCGCGGAATATTCGCCGAGCGAGTGACCCGCCACGAAGGCGGCGTGGTCGCGAAGCGCGATCCCACGCGCCTCCAGCGCCCGCACCGCGGCGACACTCACCGCCATCAGCGCCGGCTGCGCGTTCGCCGTCAGCGTCAACGTCTCTTCGGGACCTTCCCAGATCAGCGTGGAGAGCTTTTCGCCGAGCGCATCGTCGACCTCGGCGAACACCGAACGGGCTTCGGGGAAGGCATCGGCGAGCGCGCGCCCCATGCCGACTGCCTGGCTGCCTTGTCCGGGGAAGGTGAATGCCGTGCTCATCGCGTCCGTGCCGCCCAGGTTGGCCTGCGTGTTCGTTTGCCGCCGGCAGGGCGCCGCAAGTCCATCGCCACAATCGCCGCCGGGCCCGGTCCGGGTCGGTTCGGGCCGGCGCACAAAGGCGCCTGATGTTCGGGAAGTCAAGTCGCGCGGGTGCAAGCCCGTGGCCGTCCCGTAGCGCAGCATCTGCGCCGAATCAGGAGGAGCAGGCCGGATCCCGCTATTCGGCCCAGCCGATGCTCAAGGTCGACACAACCGGATCGACGGCGCGCAATGCGGCGGCGGAGGACGCGAACGTACGGTCACCGGATGCTTCCTCAAGCGCGGCATCCGGCGCATCGGGAGCAGGGTCGAACCGGATCGAGAGGAAACAGCCGCCATCGAGCCGGTCGAGCTTGCCGCCCTTCCAGTCGCTGACCCAACCGCCCATGTCCCAGCCGAAGCCGGAGACGCTGAACGGCTTTGCGTTCGCCCGCTGAACGGCGTCGAGCGGGCTTCCGATGCGAATCCCGCCTCCCGAGGACGCGCGCACGGTCCACGCCGATGTCTCCTTCACCGTGATGGAGGCGGGGCGGCTGTGGTTGCCAGAATCGAACCAGAGAATTTCGACGCGGTATTCGGGGTCGTCAGGAAACAGCACGGTGCCGGGTTCGACATCGCCTTCGACGACGTCGATATCCGTGTTCACCACGTTCGCGGCGCCGAACATCTCGGCGAGAGAGTCCGCGGTCGCATCCTTCGGGAAGGTTCGGCAATCAAACGACGGAAGGTCCTGCGCGGCGGCGGGCGCCGTCAGCGCAAGCAGGGAAGCGAAGGCTGCGGCACGCGAAAGCATTCTGGCACGGGCTCCCTTCGAGCAACCTCGACGATGCCGGCAAGTGCCTCGGAGGGTTCGCACGTCCGGCCCAGGCACAGCCCCGAATGTCTCGCCGGCGCGGCCGCTTTCCAGGACACGAAAGCCGCAAACGTCATCTGACAGAGATGGTATCACCATCATCCGTCATGGTCACAGCAATAAATCGGTCGCGCAGTGGAACTTGTTTGTCGTCTGACGGCACTCGCCATGATGTCTTTTCATCATGCGCGAGGGGATGGCTGGGGGACCTGGATTCGAACCAAGACTAACGGAGTCAGAGTCCGAATAAAGCATTGATATATAACGACATTCCTACAAAGGTCGTCATTTCATCGGTCTTGATAGTCAATGGGATAGCGGCGATTGGCAAAGTGCCGAGCTTCGACAGACGCCGCGTTGGCGACAGCCGCCACTTGCCGATTCGATCCAGGAGAAACCCTGCTCCGTTCGTGAGGGGGGGTACAGTGGCGCCGTACGGCGCCCAAGCACCGTAGCGAACTCGGGCGGACGCCGAAGAAGTAGGCAGACCCACTCGTCTTCAGTCGCACTTGCCATCACATAAAAGGCGCGACAACCTTCCAAAAACAGGGGGGGGGGATATCACGATGAAGTTGGTTTCGCTCACACTCGAAAACTTTCGGGCCTATCAGACACCGACAACCATCCACCTTTCGGATCTGACCACGATCATCGGCCGAAACGATATCGGCAAGTCTTGCCTGCTAGAGGCATTAGAGATTTTTTTCAATGGCGATGTAGTACGGATCGACCAGGCTGATGCCAACGTCTTTAGTAGCTCACAAAGCGTCAGAATCACCGCCGAATTTTCTGATCTTCCCGATGAAATTACGCTGGATGCAGGGGCGCCCACAACTCTTAGCGACGAACATCTTCTGACCACAACTGGTACTTTGAAGATCGAGAAAGTCTACGACTGCTCGAAGAAGACGCCTACATGTGAGGCATTCATCGTTGCGATGCACCCGAACACCCCAGGCCTGCATAACCTCCTGGAACTTAAGGAGAAGGATCTGCAGACACTAGTGAAGGCACAGGCGCTGGACTGCCCGCTAAAGGGCAATCCGGGCATGCGCCGGGCTCTATGGGACGCCTGCCCCCACCTTGGTTTGGAGGAAACTCGCATCCCGGTATCGAAGCCCAAAGAGGATAGCAAGCGCATCTGGGAGCAGCTGGAACTCCATCTTCCGGTGTTCGCTCTCTTTCAGAGCGATCGCCAGAGTCGCGATTCGGATGGCGAGGTGCAGAACCCAATGAAGGGTGCTCTCGCGGCCGCGATCTCCGAGGCTCAGGAGGCGATCGACGCTATTCAGAAATTGGTCCAAGCGAAGACAGAGGAGATCGCAAAGCTCACCCACGACGCTCTCAAAAGCATCGATCCCAAACTTGCGAGTTCACTTTCGCCGAAATTCGTCCCCCCCACCGCAGCCAAGTGGATGGGCCTGTTCTCGCTGGGGATGGATACTGACGCCAGCATCCCGCTGAACAAGCGCGGCAGTGGCGTGCGACGACTCATCTTAGTCAGTTTTTTCAAGGCGGAGGCCGAGCGCAAACTGTCAAGTTCCGCAAAGCGAAATCTGATCTATGCGATTGAAGAGCCCGAGACGTCGCAGCACCCAGCGAACCAGAGAATTCTCATCGACGCATTCAAGCAGATAGCAGCGACGCCTCACTGCCAGGTGATCCTCACTACCCACAGTCCGGGATTGGCAGCCGACCTTCCGATCGAGAGCATCCGGTTCGTATCCAGCGAAGGCCCGCCCGCGACGCCGTCTGTCAAGGCAGGGGTGAATGTGTTCGAAGAAGTGGCGAATGCCCTGGGCCTCATCCCTGACAGTCGTGTTCGTGTCCTCATTTTCGTCGAGGGGCCAACAGACGTGATTGCCTTGAGGTACTTGAGTGCTGCATTGCACGCCGAAGATGAAACCATACCAAACCTGATGACCGACGAGCGGTTCGCCTTCATTCCAGCTGGCGGGTCGACACTCAAGCACTGGGTAACGGAGCACTACTTACGCAATATGCGCCGACCTGAGGTGCATATTTATGACTCCGACGTTGCAAAATATGCGGCGTCAGTGAACGAGGTGAACGAGCGCACCGACGGCCTTCGCTCCTGCGCATTCCAAACCCAGAAACATGAGATCGAGTGCTACCTCCACTCTGACGCGATCAAAGCCGCATTCGGTGTTGATGTAGTCTGTGTGGATCACCCGGCCGACGACCTTCCTTCCGTGCCGGAAGCCTTCGCGAGCGCGTTCTCGGCAAAACAAAAGTTTGACGGAACGATGGGAGCCGACAAGGCGAAGAAACATTTGTCGAGCGCCTTCCGCCATATGACCGCAGCGCAAATTCACGAACGTGATCCGACGGGCGAAGTCGTGGGGTGGTTTCGAAAAATGAGTGCCCTTGTCTGAGACACGTCGGCACGCTGCCCGACAGAGCCACGGCGGTGGCGCGGCAAAAAGTCTGGGATAAGAAATGCCGTACACGCTCGACGACAAACTCGCGCGTATTGACGTATGCCCGCTGAGCCCTAAGCACCACGAAATCGATCGTAACCTGCTGCACGCCTATATCGCATGCCTCACTTTCGACGAGTTGTGCGACGCGATCTGTCGCAGGATCGAGGCCCCGACACCCTTGAGGTTGGCACTCCGAGGCCGCTTGCTGCGGCTCCTCAAGCTTTCCAACGGCGAGCATGCAGAGCGGCTCTCGCGGCTTGTCGACGACGCGGAGGCGCTCGTCTGGCGCAATCACGCCCTTCAAGCGCGCGTCGACGCGCTCGTCTCGGCCGTTTATTCGTGGTTGCCAATCGTGAAACGCCAAGACGTGCTTGAGCGCTGGACCGACAGGGGGACCAGGGGCGCCGTGGCGAGATGGCTCAAGGCCAGCGACGGTGACGATGCACTTTTCGACCCGGCCGCCATACTCGCCTATTGGCGCCGATCTCTCGATTACCGCGCCGCCAAAATTCTCGCATACAAGGCGGACCCGGGGGTTCTGCGTGACATAATAGGGGAGTTAGCGGTTCACTGTCCGGAGGGCTGGATTGTCAGCAGAGCCGCGCTTAGGGCGGGATCGGTAAAAGACGAGGTATGGGAGCTCATTCGCCAACATCAACCGGCAAGCTTCGCCTACCTCTGTGCAATGACGGGCCGCAGCCTAACTGAAGATGAGGCACTTCAGTTGTTCAACAAGGCGATGCCCGGCATTAACTCCGACAACAGTCGAGGATTGGTTATCTGGGCAATAGGGCAACTGGGAATGATGTCGGTTCTAGACCGCATAACTCTGAAACGCGACATCTATATACAAGATGAAGTCTCGGCAATACTGAGAATAGTCTAAAGGCGCCCTTGCAGTGACACAGCCAACCTATCTCCCGTCTCTTCCCGGCGAAATGCGAACTAGCCGCTATCACGGCATCGCCAGCACCTCCGCTTCCTCCGCTGTGTATGGCCGATCGCTCAACAGCGAATCGGTTTCCGGATGCAGCTTGATGTCAGCGCGGCGCCGGCCGCAGATACTGCACTTAAGCCGGCGGCGCATCGACAGATGGTCGGTGGGGGTGTCAGGGCCGTCTTGCCGCGCAAGCGCGATCAGATCGAGCCAGGTACCATGACCGCACGGACAGTAGACCGCGAGCCTGTACCTTCCTGCGATGAGGGATCGGACCGTAAACGTCATGACGGTCGCCGCCTGACGTACCCTGCCGACGTCGCGCGCTGATTGGCCTCGCATTCCGCCGTCAGCAGTGCGACCTCGTCGAGCAGCTGCCGAACGGCATGCCACGTGCCGCCAGCTTCACGGATGTAGTCTTCCACCTCGTCGATCGGCGGAGCAAAGGGAGCGGGTTCCATCAGCTGCCTCCATAGGATTGTTATCCTACGATTCCATGAGAACAAAAATGGAACAAGTTAATTCTTCGCGCTTAAACTCCTACCTTTGTAGGATATTGCTTGACGCCAACGGCTTCCATCCGTAAGTTGAGATCACACAGCGGGATTGCCCGCTGTTCCGAAGGGAGAGCCCTCCGAATGTTTCCGCTCCGAGTCAGCGCGACCACACTCAACGGCACCGACCTTGGCTGGGTCCATCTGCCGAACGAAACCGACGCCGCAAAGGTCCATGCGATCCGCGCCAGCCTGATCGAGGGCGAAGAATTCCGCCGCCCCGTCGTCCTGGTCGATGCCGGCGACCACCACATCGCCCTCAGCGGCTCCCATCGTTTGACGGCCGCCGTCGAGATCGATGGCGTGATTGACGCGATCATCCTGTCCAGCCTGACCGAGGATCAGGTCACGCTGCTCCTCGATGCCAACGACGATCATGATCGTCTGGCAGCCCTGATCGAGGTTGCCGAAGACACGGACGAGGAGATCGACGGCCTTGAAGCCGCCATAACGGCGATCCGCGGCGAGATCGCCGCCAATGACCGAGGTGAATGATATGACCCAGGCAAAGGGAGCCTCGACATGACGACGTCGATCATCACCAGGCTTGGCGTTGCCCTTTGGGGCGATCGCTGGCAGGCGCCAATGGCCGCCGCGCTTGGCGTCCACCGCGACACGGTGCAGGACTGGCGGCAAGGCCGCACACGTCCGCGCCCGGGCGTCCTTTCCGATCTCCTGCAGATCGCCGCGAATCGCCGGGCCGGCATCGACGATGCCGTCGCAGCGCTTCAAACCTCCATCGACGCACTCGCTCCGCGGGGGGCGCCCTCTCTGCGGGCCATCCTGTCCCCGGAGACTGCCCCGGAAGACCTGGACACTGCCATTGATGCCTGTATCGGCGCCGATGTCGAACTGAGGCAGGAGACGCGGGACGCCGCCGGGAAGACGGTGGTGGAGATCCATAAGATCGACGCAACCGGCGGATCGGACTGGCTTGTCGTATGGATCCCGACCTGGCTGAGGGCCGGCGTCAGCGTTGCGCGGGGCGGGACGGGAAATCCCGTCTGGACAGATGCATCCGATCCGGATGACGCGGTCCGGCGTGTCCTGCAGGACGAGGTAATCAACTGATGGATACAGCAACCCGCCTGCGCATCAACGCTATGATCGACACTCTTGTGTCAGACGAATCGACCTTCCCGGCCGCCACTGCCGCCGACCTCATCCGGCTTCTGCCGTTGTCGCGAAAGTCCTCCATGCTGCAAGTCGAAGCACAGTGGAGCGGCGACAACTCATCAGCACGTGGTGTCACAGCTTCCGGCCCGTCGTCGATCGACAGCACCGAAGATCGTGAGATCAGGATCGGGGCGGACAACCGCGACCGCATCGGCGGGTACAGAATCGAGCACTCCCCCGGAAGGATCGATATTGCGCTGATGTGGGACGACATCGGACCTGAACGGAAGCCCACCGCCAGGCTCGAATATGACAGGCGCACACGGTCTCCGATCCGGATGCTTCTGTCTAAAGACTACCACTTCCGCTTCGGGATGGCCAAGTTGACCTACTGGCGCAAATTCAACCTCTGGAAGCTGCCGGCGGAGCGGACATAATGGATATTCTCCCGGCGCTCATGGCCATGACCGCCACCCTGCGCAAGCGTGGCCACGTCGACAACGGCGCATACGCAAGAGGTTCCGTCGGCGCCGAGGTCGCGATCCGCTCTCAGGACAGCCGCTGATGGCGCGACAATCTACCATCATCGGCTCCGCGATCGACATCTGGGGCTCCAAATGGGATGTGCGGGAGGATCGCAAGACGGCACATGGATGGCCGGTCCGGATCGGCTGGCCAGCAGGTGAGCCGCGCGGGAAGGCGGGCGCCGGCGGCCCGAGGATCATCGTCACCCCCGAGTTGGCCGCTCATCTTGAATCTGTTCGTGCCGCACCCGGGGGACACGGGCTGCCAATCGGGATGACGGCGCTCAAGCGCCTCCGACGCCTCCTCGGCCACCATCGCCAGATCGACCGCGCCGAATGGTGGTCGGATCGGGCGGGTGACCTGGCAGACCTCACCATCGAGGCGTTCGCGGCCCGCTACCAAGTCAGTGCCGGCGCCGTGCTCAATGCCCGGCATGCCCTTTTTGGACCGGTCCTTCGTCCAGCCGGGTGGTGGCGTGCGCCCGATATCGCGCAGTTGATCTTGGCCGACCTGCCGATATCGACCATCGCCGATGAGTTCGGCCTCAGCGCAAGCACGGTCAGGCGGCTACGCCACGAGCTCGGGAGCGAACCATGTGCAATCTCTACAGCCTGACGAAAGGTGCGGCCGCGATCCTCGCTGCCGCCCGGGCGATGCGCAACGATGCCGGCAACCTGCCGCCCCTGCCCGGCATCTTCCCGGATTATGCCGCGCCGATCGTACGCGGCGCCGCCGGAGAGCGCGCGCTCGCCATGGCACGCTGGGGCATGCCCTCGCCCGCCTTCGCACTCAAGGGCCGGACGGTCGATCCCGGCGTCACCAACATCCGCAACGTTGCCTCGCCGCACTGGCGTCGATGGCTCGGGATCGAGCACAGGTGCGTTGTCCCGTTCACCTCCTTCTCCGAGTACGACACGATCGACGGGCGCAAGGTGCCCGTCTGGTTTGCCTTCGATGATGACCGGCCGCTCGCCTTCTTCGCCGGCCTCTGGACATCCTGGACATCGACACGAAAAAAGGCGGAGGGCGAGGTAACGGCGGACGTCTTCGGCTTCCTGACAACGGAGCCGAACGCCGAGGTAGGCGCGGTGCATCCCAAGGCGATGCCGGTGATCCTCACCAGGCCGGAAGAGATAGAGACCTGGCTCACCGCCCCCTGGAACGACGCGGCGGCCCTGCAGCGGCCGCTACCGGACGGAGCGCTGCGGATCGTCGCCCAAGGCGAAAAACAGGATGGGGCTTCCGAAGCCTGAGGAAATTGCAACGCGAGTCACAGCCTCCGGTTGACTATGTACAACGATGGTGTACATTTCCCTTGTCGCAGCGGGTTGGCCCGCAGCAGGAGGCAGGAGGCCTGAATGTCCATCTATCTTATCGAACACACCCACGGCGGCCAGTTCGTCCGCCCGGCCGACCTCGACCGCGCCGTCAAGGCTGCGGACGGTGTTCTCGCGCGGCTCGGCATCAACACACCGGTCGAATTTGCCGCAGCTGCTGCAGCCTTCAATGCCAAGATCGATGAGGAGCCTTACGACGCCGCGCTTGCCGATGCCTTCGAGGCCGCCAAGCAGGCCGCCGATTGCGCTCTGACTGACGGCTGGCACGATCCCAGCGGCGCCGGCCTCTGGCTTGTGCCCTTCTCGAGCTCCGCAGAATGACCCCCTTCGCCACCATGCTCCGCCTCGCCGGGCTCTCCATCGGGGAGGCCAGCGAGTTTCATCGCGTGCCCCCGAACACCGTCAAGAGTTGGTCGTCAGGACGGCGGACCTGCCCCACGGGCGTGATCGAGGAGTTGAGGAACCTGATTGCGCGGCAGCGCGACGCCGCCGCGGCCGTAATCGAGACGATCAATGCGGCCAAGCCCGAACAATCCGGTATCGAGAAAATCGAGATCGGCTATCCGGCAGACGACCACGAAGCTCGGTCGATGGGTTGGCCGTGCGCCGCCGCCTGGGGCGCGATCGCAGCGCGCGTGGTCGCCGAATCGCCGGTTCCGATCGCCCTGGTGCCGCGCGGCGCGACACCCGCAACGGCCGCCGCTGCCGACATTCGTGACGCCGCCGATGCGACTCGGGCCGATTGAAGTGATCGCCGTCATTCTAGCGTGGCTGCTGGTGCTCGGGCCGCCTGCCTGGTGGCTATGGCAACGATTCCACCTGTGATACAAGCTTCTAATATTGCACACGTCGCCGCTCATCTTAACCCCACGGGACCAAGCAATGAGTGAGGAGCTTTCTCAGGAAATCATCGCGCATGCCCGCGGAGGCACTCTGCTGGACGCAATATTCACGAAATATGATCATCCGCACCGGGCGGAACGTGACCGAGTTGCCACAACACTAGCAGAACTTCATAATAGCGGAGCGATAGATGTATTAGATATAATTTCATTTGAAAGCATGCAGCCATATACCGGCCGCTCTTTCTCGAGAGGCCGTGCAATATACAGATCACTCGTTCCGAGCCTCATCTCCAGCGCCGAAACTATTATATCCAAATTATCTATATTGATAGATTCAGAAGAATCCAATAATGTAGCAGTATTATCATCATACGACTTTGAAAAATGGTGCGATAATGACTGCACGCGCCCTATAGACGTACTGAAATTAGTAGATACTGACTTCCCTAACGCCGACAGGTTCCTGACATTTGCGATCACAGCAGGTATACGATCTGACAGAGCGTTATTTATTGAACGCGCGCTCCAATTTATATTGTCTGAACATCAAAGTAGGAAATTATCCGCAATAAAAGCCCTCGCATTCGTGGTTGATTTCGACCAAGCTGAGTGGAATTCTTGGACCGAAGCATTATATGACGCAAGCAGGCGCAAACAGTCGACTGATATTTATTGCGAGATAATAAGAACTATTTTTATACAACTATCTACTATAACTATATATAGTACTGATACTTTAATTGATATCTTAATCCCGATAATTAAAAAAGACCACCCTGTTATTCTGTGCACGACTGCCCAGATGACGGGCATCGGGCGTCATGCCATACCGGAACGCTTGCTGATCGAAATACTGGACGTGTTCCGCAAAGTCCCTGCGGACGATCTGACTGCCATCGAATTGGTAGATTTCGCACTTTCCGAACTCATCGGAAGAGGCGCAGTCGGGCAAGTTCAGGATGTAGTGGCTGAGTTGATCCGAAAGCCGACTAGCCGGGTAACTGCAGATAAATTCGACGCATGCTGGTATGCTCTCAACCGAATTGGCGGAGAAGTCCTGGAGGACTGGATTATCAGCTGGCTTCTTGATGGAGATATGAATCTTTGCGGCGCCGTTAGTAACCATATTCTGTCGGATCGAGTTACCGAGTATGATATAAATTTCAGACGACATAATTTGCGAAGTAAAGACTACTCATACCTCGCGCGTAAAATCGTAGGATTTTTCTTTGCGAACTCTGAGCTTATGCACTCTCTATTGATGTCAATCCTACGCGACGCACCACCAAGTGAGACTGATACTATTGTTGATTTACTTATAGATCCCGTTCTCATAAATTATTCGGGGCTCGCTGATAGGTATCTCGCATTGAATGCCTCCGATGACGGCGACACATCCCGTCCTCACGTGCAGCGAGCACTAGAGAAACTAGAAGAATATTTGGCTGGATTGCGATCAATTGGGCGGGTTGTTGAACTGCATCCATCTCAGAATGAACAATCAATTGAGCGACAACGTCATTCAGACAGCATGGCCGAAGCTATGAACAATAATTCCGATGATTTCCCGCTCTCAAAGATCTTCAATGAATCTGTTATTCTTCATGGCACTCGCACCGTAAACTGGATCGATCGTCATGGAAGTGAAAGTATAAGAACAGAAATCACATTAAATACAGTAACCCATAGCATTGAATTGCCCCGGGGAGAGCTTGTTGATCCGATTGGAACTCGATTGGAGCTTATCCATTTTCGCGCAGAGTCTCGACCATTATGAAGCTCGTATTCCGACAGTATCTTGCTTCTATTCGCGAACGCGGAGAACTTGATGCCGTACTCCCCGACCTGCTGAGCGAACTCGGATACACCGTGCTGTCGCGCCCTTCACAAGGGCCTCGCCAATATGGCGTGGATATAGCGGCGTTGAGTCCACCGGACTCATCGGGAAAGCAGAGCGTATATTTGTTCACAGTGAAGCAAGGGGACATCTCTCGTTATGAATGGGACGGCGATTCACGCCAGTCTCTTCGCGAATCAATAAACGAAATAATTGATGTGTATATTACCACAATATTGCCTGACAGTCTCCGGGATAACGATATTGTTATATGTTTATGCTTTGGCGGAGAGATAAAGCAGTCAGTCAGATTGAATATAACGGGTTTTGAAAGCCAAATGCAAAGACCCGGGCTTACTTTCGAGGAATGGAATGGAGATCACTTGGCGAGCCTACTCGTCAACGGCATCCTTCGAGAGCACCTGCTTGAGCCACAGCTCCGAAGTCATTTTCAGAAGGCCATCGCGATGCTCGATGAGCCGGACATTTCGTACGAGCACTTCTCGTCGTTGATCCATCGATTATGCAATGTTGAAGATACCACTCCCAAGAAGCGCTGCACGATACTGCGGCAACTTTATATCTGCCTCTGGGTTTTGTTTGTATGGGCACGCGACGCCGAGAATCTCGAAGCTCCCTATCGCGCGAGTGAACTAGCTCTGTTGCATACTTGGCGTCTCGTGAAAGATGACGTCGCCAGTTCGACGAGCATGAGCGAGAAGGTTTCCGAGTGTTATGCCCATCTAGCGGAATTACATTTCATGATATGGAATGAGCTACTTGGCCGAAAGATAATTCCTTTCGTAAATTTCAAGCACGCCGTTTCTGTCGCTGTTCATTCTATTTCCACCGTTGATATCAATCTAAAACTATTTGAGGTTTTAGGGCGTCTTTCCATGCGCGGTCTTTGGATGTTATGGGAACTGAACGGCGCCGAGAGGTGCCCAATACGGAAGGATGGCTTTTTACATCCTAGAGTTGATGAACTTGCCAGAAATATAGTACACCTTATTCGAAACAATCCAATATTGCTGTCACCGATTTCAGATATTCAGTCAACAGATATTGCTGTAACGTTGCTTTTTCTTTCAATGGCAGGAGATTGGTCTAAGGCTGCTTCTAATTACGCAGTCGGAATTTCTCAACGAATGCGCTTCTGCTATCTGACACATAGTCAATATCCTTCAATACATCACGATTATTATACACTCGCAAGACACCCACGCGAGAATGATGACGCCTACCGCATAGCGGCCACCAAGGGCAGTACTCTCTTTCCACTTCTTGGCATTTGGCTCGCTTCACTTGGAGAGCATGAAGAGGCCCGGATCTTCGCTGAGTTCGTCAAGGTGGAACTAGGCCACTGCAATCTTCAGCTATGGTCACCAGATGTGGACAGTGAAGAACATTTATATACTGACAGTGCCAGCCACGGCACCGCTTTAAGCCATATCCCTATCACCGACGATGGCGAGAAGGCTGTGCAGATATTATCGGCGGAGTCCGGTGAGACTTCGCCATTCTTTGGTTTGAGCGCGATTAAGCTCGAGCACTGGCCGATAGTCGCTCTGGCATGTCGACATTACCGGCTGCCGTTACCACCTGAATTATGGCTGCCTGTGATCCAGGCTTTGCGCTCCGGCAAAGGTGGCTGATCAGTCGGCTCCGCTCGGGGCGAGCCTTTGGAAGCGGTTCCTACCTGTGATCGAGTTGCACCCCGGGGAATTGTCCCCGGGGAAACACAAACATGAACAAAACCCACATCTTGGCGTTGGCCGAGGCGGCACACCGCCTCGGCGAAGACGCGGCAAAGGTCGACCCCGTGTGCGGGTATCTGGCATCGCAGATCGTGCTGGCCCTGCAGCAGGCCGCCGGCGACGTGCCGCCGGCCGACCCGAAATGCAGCGCGGAACCGGCCGCGGCACTCATGGCCCTGTCGCGGGAAATCGGCCTTTCCATCCGTTGACGGCGGCCCTCCCCGCCTTGGCGGGGAGGGATTGTCATTTCGGGCCCGCCGGCGGCACCACCCAGTGCCACATCCGGATGAGCGCGTCCCCAACGCCACCGAGGGTGATGATCAGGCCGGCGCCGAGGATCAGCAGCCACCGCGCCACGCGACCAACGGTCGAGATCGCCGCCAGCAGCCGCAGGCCGTCCCGCAACATGGTCACCTCTTCCTCGCGGAGACCCGCGAGGAATCGTCTCACCTGCGGCGGGAGTTCGCTCCACTCCGCCGCACCTGCTTCCGTGCCCTGATCGTCGACCACCCGCCCACCCTCCCCTACTTCACGCGTCGGTTCAGCGCGTCGAACTGCACCCCGGCCTCCGCGGCCAAGTCCTCGACCGTCTTGCCCGAGCGGGCCAAGGTCGCCGGCAATTTCCTTGCGGCCGCCTCCGCGGCCTCGGTCGGCTCCAGCCCGGCCGCAAGTCCGGTCTGTAGCGCATCGTCGATCCGCGCCACGCGGGCGCCGGTGGCTTCTTCCGTCAGCGCGCGCGCCCGGGCCGCCAGGTATTCGATCAGCACGCCGCGCAGGCTGATGAGCACGCCGGCGATGATCGAAATCGCGAGCAACGCGAGGCCGGCAAGCGCCGCCTGTACGTCGGCCCAGGTCGAGCCGGCCGACGTCGCCCCGTCCGCCGCCCAAACGGACGGCGTCAGGGCGAGCACGAGCAGCACGGCGGCGGAGATCAGCGCCACCGCGGACACAATCCGCATGGTCATGGCTTTTCCTTTCGTTCCGATTCAGATGGCGGGGCCCGCAGCCCCGAGGTTCAGAGGCCCAGAGCGGCCCAGGTGCGGGCGCCGGCGACGCCGTCGACTTGAAGGCCGATCGAATCCTGATAGCGGCGTACCGCCGCTTCGGTCCGCGCGCCGTAATCGCCATCGGCCTCGATAGCCGCGCCCCTCTCGCGGAGGGCGCCCTGCAGCGCGCGCACGTCGGCGCCCTTCGCGCCGCGCCGCAACGTCGGGCGCATGGTTCCGGTGCTGGCCAGCGCCGCGTGAAAGGCCGCGGCATAGCCCGCGATCAGGTCGGCCTTGTCGGTGCCGTTGACGATGCGCCGGGCGCCCTTCCAGTCGCACGCGGCGCCAGCGATATAGTCGCCGAGCTTCTTGCCGGTGAACCAGCCTTCCGCCATCCCGCGCACGAGGATCCTCGCGGCGATGTCCGGCTTCATGGCGTCGTCGGGCTGGCCGACGAGATCGAGGCCCAGCTTGCGGCCGGCCCGGGCATAGTTGTTCTTCCACGTCAGTTGCACGAAGCCGCGTCCGGCATAGCGCGGGCCGTCGCCGGGCTCGGTGTTGCCCATCGCCCGCGCCCGCGCCGGGTCCCGGCCGGTGACGTCGTAGAGGTTCCGCTTGTATTCATCGCCGCCATATTCGGCGACCGGCTCCATGGTGCCCGCCGTCTCGTGATAGGCGGTCGCCAGCACATAGGCCAGTTGGCGCGGATCGCCCTCCGCGTGGTCCTGCCGCCAGGCATCGAGGATCGCCTCGATACCGGCCGCCTGCGCCGAGGTCAGCAGACGGCCGAAAGGCCGCGCCGCCACGGCGCCGAGAAAGCGCTCGTCGAGCATGACAGTCTCCATGTTGTGAGAATCGGTCGAACCGCCCTCAGGGGGCGTAAGGCACCGCTGCCGCCTGAACGGCCGCGTTGGCGATGCGACCCGGCCACATCGCCACCAGGTCGTAGAGGCCGTCGCCTTTGGCATAGCCACCGCCTCCGGCCCGACCGAGCCAGGCGGACGAGCGGATACCGGGCAGGATGCTCGTCGCGCTCGACGCCACCGCGCCACCGTTGGCGCACGCCACGGCGCCGCTCGCGTCCCAGGCGAAAGCAGCGCCAAGCCCGTTGGCGAGGATATTGGCACCCGGCACGGCATCGAGCACGGCCGCGCCGTCGAGCATGGTGCGCACCGCCGTCGCGCTGCGCAGACCGATGAGCGGGTGCACGGGACCGCCCAGCAACACCGGAACGTCGGTCGACGACGTGCCTGCGCGAGGCGGCAAAGCCTGCACCAGCCCGGTACCAGCAGCCCCCTGCAAAACCGCCTCCATGCCGGCCGGCAGCCGGCACATCTCCGCCACGCGCGTCACCTGCGCGATGGTGTCGCCGATGATCGGCGCGTGCGGCGCCGTAGCAGCCTCGTAGAGCCCGGGCAGGATCAGGTAGAGCACGCCGCCCGCGGGCACGATCGCGCGCATCGTCATGTTGGTCGCGGTCGGCACGCCGGCGGCGGACTGGTATTGCGCCCAGGCCGTCGTCAGCGGCACCGAGACCGCTGATGTATTGTCCGCCAGCCGGAGGCTGACGGTGCCGCTGCCCCGCATCCACGCCTGCACGCAATGAGGATTCACGTTTCCGGTCGGCCCGCTGAAACCCATGATCGCTTCTGTCGTGCCGGCGGTGTTGTCCAGCTGATACACGGTGCCGCTGGTGCAGATCGCGCCGAGCCCGCCGGCGACGAGCGCCGCGCTGTCGTCGACCACAGAAAGCACCGCGGCGGCATCGCCCCCTTTGCTCAACTGAGAAAGGTCGACCGGGTTGTGCTTGCGCCCGAACACCTTGTTCGTCAGCGCATTCTCCAGCACCAGGCGGCGGCTCCCGCCGAGGTAACTGAACCGCGGCTGATTGGCCGCCAGATCAGCCCGCAGCACGCCCGCCGCGTCGAAATAGGTCCGCGTCGACGTCGACGCCGCCGTGTATTGCGCGAAGAACACCGCCTCGGAAACTTCCGCCGGCGCGGTCGGATCGGCCGGCGCCGGCAGCCAGTACCGCCGCAGCCGGAAATCCGCGCCCGCGGTGGCGCCGGCAAGGCCACGGCCGACGATCAGCGCCATGATGCCGTAGGACGTCGCGAGCAGTCCCGCCACCCGCGCCCGCGCGGCCTGCCCCGACAGCCCTTCGGCCGCGGCCCAGGCCCACGCGGCATCGATCTCGGCGACATCGGCGAGCGAGGGCGTCACGATCACGCTGGCGGACCAGCCGGAGGGCGCGCCGTCCCGCGTCTGCCGCGCCCGCACATGGATGGGCTGGCCACCGGTCAGCCCGGCCGGCAGGGGCAGCGCCCACACCCCATCGCCGCCCGCCGTGACACGCTCATTCATCCGGCCAGCCCGCCGTGATGTCGATCGCGTGCAACGCCGCCTCATCCGTCGCAGCGATCAGCACATCCTTGAGCGTGCGGGCGTGCTGCCGGATGCGGGCATAATAGTCGCCGACGGCCGCCGCCAGCGCCAGGCCATCGGCAGGCGTCGGCAGCGCCAGGCGACTATTAGCCTGCGTGATCCACCCGAGGCTGTAGCTTTCGGGCCAGGGCACCGCGCCGCCGGCCGCGGCCACCGCCGTGGTTGCCATGCCCGTGATGTCGGCCCGCGACCCCTCGTCGAGCGCGATACGCTGGCCGAGATAGGGCGCGCCTTCGGCCACCATCCTGTTGGCGATAAACCCCACGGCCGCGATCAGCGCCGTCCGCCGTTCCTCGAGCGTCGGGTCCGGCGGCGGCGCGATCACGCCGTTGATGCGCCGCCATCCCGGCTCCACGTCAGACGCCACCTCGACCAGATCGAGAGATGGATGCAGGACCGGCTTCTCCGCGAAAACCTCATGGACCGTGTCGTCGATGATCAAAGCCCAGCTCATCCGTACATCTCCCATAGCCACACCAGCCCGGGCGCGCCCGGCGCACCGATGATTGCTGTCGAGTTGGATCCGGCGCCGCCGCCGCCACCGCCCGGGAAGCCGGCGTCGTGCGCCCCCGTGGTCCCGGTAATCTGGCCGATCGGGGCACCGCCAAAAGCCGAGCCGCCCGGCGAGCCGATATAGCGGATGCCCGAGCCGGCGGAGTCCCGCACAGACATGCCGCCGCCCGCGGAACGCCCGGGGATGACGCCGATCCCACCCACGCCGCCACCGCCCGCGACCGGCGCCCCGAACGATCCGCTTGCAGCTTTACCTCCGGTGCCGCCGTATGCGGTCGCGAACGACCCGAAACTCGTCGCACCGCCGTTGCCGCCATCCGACGACGTGCCGCCACTGGCATTGCCGTAGGCACCGCCGGCGCCCACCGTCACCGGCACCGCCTGCCCAGGCACCACGTCGGCGATGCCCGGCACAAACCCCCCGGCGCCGCCGCCGGAGGCGGCCCCGCCCGACGAGGCCACTCCGCCGCCGCCCGCCCCGCCGGCCCAGATTCCGTATCCGACGCTCCAGCAACCATCCGGCGCGATCCAGGTCGTCGACGCGGTCAGCCACCTCATGACAACGCGACCGCCGCGTCCGCCGCCGATGTGCGCCGCGCCGCCGCTGATCATGATCGTCGTCGGCACGCCGGCGAGGAGGATGCCGGCCGGAAGCGCTGTCACGCCGCCAAAGGTCAGCGGCAGCGCGCCCAGCCCGTTGAAATTGATGGTCGCCGCGCCCGTGTTGCTGACGTGCGGCACGATGATGACCGACCGCACCGCCGCATAAGTCGGCGGCGCCGGCGCCAGTGTGGCGGTATAGGCGGAGGCCGTCCCCGCCGTCGCGGTGTAGATCGGCCCCGCGCTCTGGATCAGGTGCTGCACGCCGCGCAGCAGCATGAGGTCCGAATTGTCCTCGGTGACGACGCCGGACGTGCGCACCACCGCCCTCAGGTTCGCGATGATGGAATTGAGCCACGCCGCCTCGATGTCGGTGCCATCGGCCGCGTTCGGGGACGAGCAATCCCCGAACCAGGTGTCGCCGGCGGGAAAGGCGCGGCCGTCGACCGGGCGCGCGACAAGGGCGCCCGCCGCGTCGGCGGGCCCAAAAATGTCCGTCATGTGAGCCTCTTGGATGTGGTCAGGCGTCGCCGGCGGTGAACCAGGTCACCGCCGTGTTTGCGTGCACCAGCCGCTCGATGATGCAGACGAGCGGCCCGATATCCGGCCCGCAGCCGAGCGGCATGCCGGGCTGCAGCGCGCCCGGCTGGGGGCGCCGCTGCGCGCCGCCGCCATAGGATGGCGAGGCGTCGAGATCGACGATGATGGCGAGTTCGCCCGCCCGCGGATTGCCGCCGGGCCGCGCACACCCCGCCCGCGCGCGGCCGGCCATGGCGCCGGGGCCGTGGCGCCGGCCGAGGCAGACGATCGACCAGCCGGCCCGCTCGGCGATGCCGGCATAATAATCGCAGGTCGCCCCGCCGATCGCCGCCACCTTGGCGCACAGATCCGCGTAGGGATCGCACGGGTCCGGCAGGCCATAGTCCGCCCGCCACAGATCGAGCGTTTCGGCAGCGGAATGGCACACCCATTCGCGCCGCAGCGCGCAAAGCCGCTCGTCGACCCAGGCGGCAACCCGCGCCAGTGCGCGGCAGAACTGCCAGAGCACCGTTCCCGGCTGGGGCCCACCGTCGGGCGTCCGCCAGGCGCGGCCGACCGGCAGCAGCGCGAGGATCTGCGGCAGCGTCTCGTCGGCGGTCGGGCACAGATCGGTCTCGCGGCCGAGGTCATCGCAGCTCATCGCACCACCTCACACGAAGGTCACGACGCCCAGCACCGGCAGCGCGCCGGCCGGCACCACCACGTCGGCCGCCGGCGCCACGATCTCGTGCCGCTCCTCGCCGGAGGCATTCGCGGCGGCCTGCCAGAACCAGGAGCGGGAGAGCGTGAGCGGCGTCGCCAGAAAATCGAACGACGGATGCCCCGGGTCCGTCCCGGCGACGCGCCCCTCGCGCCGCATCATCGCCGCCAGTTCCGCTCGCACCGCTTCTTCGACGGCGGACGTCGCCGGCGACAGCCCGGAAACCGTCACGGCGACGGGAAGGGCGACGGCGGCCGCGACCGAGACCACCGCCTCGCCGGGCGCGAGCGCATCGACGACGTCATAGATGTCCGCAATCGATTCGGCCGACGGGATGCCGTCGGCCGCCGCCTCATCCATCAACGGGTAGAGCCGCACGGTGCCCGGGCCGGCATAATGCCGCTCGACATAGACCCGGGTGACGCCGGCGACCTGCTTGACCCACTCGACATAATCCGGCGGCGCGCCGCCCTGCGCGGGATAGCGCTTGCGCCAGAGGATGCGGGACCGAAAGGCCTCAGTACCCTCGACGTCGGCGCCGCCGGTCAGTCCGCGCGCCCCGACCACCGTACCGGTGGCACCGCTTACGCCCGACAGCGCCGTCAGAGCAGTGCCCGCGATGGCGTTGCCGGCCGCGCCCGCCGCGGTCGCCTGCACCGAAACGACGAGATCGCCCGCGATCGACAGGCCCCCGCCATCGGTGACGGTGTAGGTGGCCCCATCCGCGCGCACCAGGATCGCGCCGGCCAGGACCGTCAGGCCGCCCGTGGTCGAGACCACCGCCGAGCCCGTCGCCGGCGCCGGCGGCAGCGGCGCGAGCCCGAAATCCCGCCCCTGTTCGATCAGCCCGTCGCGGTCGGCCGACACGGTGAAGCGCTGCCGCGCCACATAATCGAGGCGGCCGAAAAAGGACGACAACAGGCCGCCGAGGACCTTAGCGACCACATAAAGATTGTTGGGCCAGATCCACGCATCCGTGCCCGGCATCTCGGCGCGAAACGCCTGCCGCACCCGGTCCGAAAGCTGCTTCAGGGTTTCGATCTGGAACGCCATTACCGTACCTGCTGCCACAAGAGTTCGAACCGACGGTCGTAGACCTTGCTACCGTCGCGGCCGTAGAGCGTGACCGCCAGCAGGATCGTCCGTTCCGCCGGGCGCGCCTCGGCGGAGGTGTCGACACGCACCGCGACCCCTTGTGAGATCAGCGGCGCCAGCGCCTCCGCGGCCAGCGTGCGCGCCCAGGCCGCCATTTCGTCGGACACCGTCTGCCGCTCCAGCAGCCACAACAGCGAGCCGATCTCGCCCTCGCCGAGATCGGCGCGCACGTCGACGCCGTCACCCCACCATCCGCGCCGATCGTCGATGCCGGTCGCCAGCGGATGCCCCTCGGGAACCCGCCGGTCCGTGAACAGCGCGAGAATGACCGCCGTTTCGATCGCCGCGTCGGCGCGGAGGCCCCCGGGATTGGACGGCACCGGCGCCGGATCGGCCGGCGGATAGGGCGTCGGCGACAGCTGGACGTCGATATCGGCGGCCGCGAACGCCGCGCCGCGCAGCATCAGGCCATCCACCACCAGGATCGGCGCCACCCGGTCGAGCGGGCTGGGGCCCACCGCCCAATCCGCAAGGCCGGTGGCGCTGTCCCACACGCTGTCCCAAAGGATCGAGAGCGGCGCCGAGCACCCCTCGTCGATCCGCACGCGCACATCCATGCGATTGTCCCGTCGCTGCTATCCGGTCCGGGCCCACACATTGAGGGCGGGGCCGGCCTCGGTGATGACCTTGGCAATCGGATGCTCGTCGGGATCGCCGCCGAGCACGAGCCGCCGGTCGGCATCGACAACGATCACGACGTCGTCGCCGGCGGCCGTGATCTCGAGGCCGCGCAATGTCACCGTCACGGCGTGTCCGGCGAATGCCATTTCCACCCGCTCGCCGAACAGCCGGATGGCATTGCCGTGAGCGTCGTAGAGCACCGCATGGCCCGGCTGCAGCCCGCGCGGCCGGTGCGCCGCGGAGCCGATGCCGAGCGCGACGAGCCGATCCTGACGGCCGCCGAGCGCGGCCACCAAGCCCTGACTGCCTTCCGGCGGGTGCGAGCCGAATCCGAATTCCAGCAGGCGGGCGATGCCGGTCGGCTGGTCGGTCCGGAAGGTCCGGCCGCTCACCGTCTGCAGGTCGCCGCTGTCGTCGACGCTCGAAAGCGTCATCCGCCGCAGCATCACGCCGACGCGGTCGTGGCTGTCGCTGATCGTCACGCCACATCCTCCGCCGCGCTGTCGTCGAGCGCCCAGCCCTCGGCGGACTTGGCGCCCTTGCCGGCCGCCGCCGCGAAGGCGCGCGGGTCCACCAGGTCAAGCTGCGCCTCAGTGCCGCCACCGGCGCCGCCGACGCCCGATTGCGTGAGCGTCACCGCCCGGATCAGCATGTCCTGCGCGAGCCCGAGCGTCGGCGATTCCGTCCAGACCTTGAAGCCGGGCGTCCACAGTCGGCCGCCCCAATCCCGCCACCCCGGCACCGTCACATCCGCCGAGATGCCGTCGCCCGCCGCCCGGTCGCGCCGCCCGCGCGCCCGGCGGCGCACGGTGTCGCGATCGGCATCGCGCTCGTCGATCACGATCAGCGGGCGATACCGCCCCACACCCTGGTCACGCGCGATCGCCTCGATCTCGAGCGCATCGGCCCCGGATCGCGTTCCCGCCTGCCCGAGCACCCTCACTTCGCTGTAGCGGTTCGACCCGTTGAAGTCGGACGACCCCGTATAGAGATTGACGCCCTCGATCACGCCGCCCGCGTGCTTGTCCGTCAGCACGGTCCCGTCGATGATCGTCAGACCGCCGTCGGCGGCCCCGGTCAGCGTCAGGCCCTCGCCCCGGCAAAGCCGCTCCACAAAGCGAAAGACGGTTTCGCCGGGCGCGATCCGCGCCACCGGCAGCGGCCGCAGCCGGCCCCGGCAGCTGCAAGTCACCCCGAACGGCTTGGCAAGCGCCTGCGCGATTTCGAGCACCGTCTTGGAGCGAAACTCGCCGGTTTTGTGCACCGCCGAGCAATCGATCAGGTCGGCAGTCAGCGAGCGCCCGGAAATGGCGAGGCTCGAATCCTCCGGCCCGATCCGCGCCTGCCGCCGGTCGACGAAGCCGCGCAGCGCGAGGTCGCCGCCGGCGAGGATGTCGACCGGCGCGAACAGCCGGAAGGCGGCCGCCGTCTGGATCGGGCCGGATTCGGATGCCACGTCGAGCCGGAATGCCCGCGCCGCCTCCTTGAGCGAGGCGCGGATCATCACCCGCATCCAAGCCGTGTAGCGCGCGCCGCCCAGGCTGACGGTCACGATCTCGGTCGTCATCGCGCCAGCGCCTCGAAAGACGCCGGCATGAAAGCCGGGTGCCGCACACTGTTGCGCTCGACCAGCTCGCCCGCCCGCTCCGGATCGCCATAAAGCCGCCACGCCCACCAGATCGCCGGCATCGACCGCGGCGCGGAGACGGTCACCACCGGCGCAAGGTCCGTGATGGTGCGCGACAGATAGGCCGCCACGCTCCCACGCAAGGCCGACACCGTCGCAAAGACCTCCATCCCCGCCGCCCCGGTGGCGGAGGCGAGCGCCGGCTCGCAGCGCTCGGCGAAGTCGGCCCGCGCCGTCACCCCGGCGCGACGATCCGGATAGGACATCCGCGCCAGTGCCTCGGCATAGGGCGCCAGATAGGTCAGCCGCGACAGCCCTGCCACCAGGGCATCGTTGGCCGCGATCGCGGCCACCGAAGGCGCCGCCAGCACATCCGCTGCCGCCGGATCGCTCACCCCGTCGAGCGCCGCCGCGAAGGCGGCAGCGGCATCCGCCGGCGCCATCGCATCGCCGAGCGCGCGCGCGGCCGCCAGCATCCCGGCGAACGGCGCCAGCGCCTCGGCGGCAGCCACCGCCAGCGCCGGAATCGTGTCGGTCGGCGCCAGCGTGGCCGCGACCACCGCGTCCACCGGCACCGCGGCGATCGCCGCCGCGCCGCCGACGGCGCCCGGCATCGCGCCATAGAGTCCGGCCAGCGTGTCGCGCAGGGCCGCGCTCGCGGTCTCGTCGATCGCCGCCTCGGTGCGGATCGCCTCGAGCGTCGCGACCGTGTCCTGCAGGCCGCCGGCGGCCGCGGCCGCCACCGGATCGACCCAGCCACCCGGCGCCACGAACCGCCCGGCAAGGCTGGCGATGCCGGAGATGATGCCGCCCGCCGCGTCGAAAACGAGTTGGCCCAGCGACAGCACCGACGCCAGCGCGAAGGCGGCCCCGCCGAGCACGAAATCCAGCTCGAACGCCGCCCAGCCGATGCGGTCGAGCGACCTGTTTCGCACCGCCCGCTCGCAATAGACGCTCACCGGACCCGCCGCCGGCAGCAGCAGGATCGCCGGCCCGACCCCGGCGAACAGGCTGATAAGCCCGGTCGACGCGCCCTCGGCGCCGAGCCCGGAGAGATAGCCCGTGACCCGGAATCGCGGCTGGCGCGCGCCCAGGTCCTCGACGAAGCCCACATCCCGGCCCGGAAACTCATAGATCGCAAGGCGCCGCCCGGTCTCCATGCCTTCCGAATCGCACCAGAACGGCACGCCATTGAAGACGGATGGCCAAAGCTGGATTTCGGGGTCCACTGGACTCCACCTCCGCGCGTTGCGACACTCCCGCCGGAACAACCGGCTGGGGAGCCACGTCATGTTGAGGTACCGGGTGCGGTCGGACTCGACCGGCGAGATTTACGAGATCACGGCGCAGGCCACCCAGGCCGGCATCCGTTTCGCGTGCACATGCGCCGGCGCCGCGAGCGGGCTGCATTGCAAGCACCGCCTTCGTCTGGCCGCCGGCAACACCAAGGGGCTGGTCGACGGCGACGACGTCGCCGCCCTGCAGGACCTTATCCGGGGTTCGGTGATCGCCGCCGTCATCGACGAGATCGATCGCCTCGACGCCGAAGCGGCCCGCATGAAGGCCGCCACGGCAGATGCCAAGCGCCGGCTGGCGCGCGCGATGATGGGATGATCATTCCGTATCGGGTGACGACACCCCGAGGCTTCCCGCCCCGTTGGTCGTCACCCGTAGCGGCCCCGTCGCCCGCACCGTCGCCGCCTTGGCATCATTGACCACCGTCAACAGCGCGCCGGACGGCTCCACCGTCACCGCGATCCGGATGTCGGCGGCCCCCTTGAGTTCCGCTGTGACGGGCCCCTGCACCACCGCCTGCAGCTCGCCGGACATCGCGTTGCCGGCACCCGGCGGCAGCGTCAGGGTTTGCTGTACCGGCGCCGCCACCGGCGCCAGCCCGTCGGGCATCGCGGCCCCCAGCCGCTCCGCCAAGGCGCCGAGCCGCTGGTCGAGCGCATCGATGCCGGGCATTTCGATCGCCCGCGGTTCCTGCGGGCCGGCGGGCAGACCGAAATCAGACACCGGCTGCACAGCAACCATTGGCACGGGCAGCTCGCCCGAAAGATCGGCCGGCGCCACGTCGAGCCTTCTCACCGGCGGGGCAGTGCCGTCCGCTGGCGCAAAGGCGTAGGGCCGATATGTCGGCTGTTTCGATGGACCCCCGCCAATCGAAGCGCCGAACGTGTAGTCATCGTAGTATCGACCACGCCGGATGTTGCGCATGACCGGATCGGAGGCGAGCGGACCTTGCGCGGCCAGCGTGTCGGAGAAGTTGCCGAATGACCACAGGTCATTCTGCGTCTGCAGTCGCCGCGCCGCCGTTGCCGCTTTGAGCTTTGCCGCGGCCGTCAGGCCGTCTTCCACCGTGCTGCTAACCCACGAGAGCCCGAGCGCGCTGTCGCCGCCGGCCATCGATCGCGCGCCCGCCGCGCCGGCGGCCGGGGATGTCATGCCGGCCGCCTTCGCCTGCTTTTGTCCGTCAAAGAACGCCTGGTTGCGGTCGATGCGGGTGCCAATTCCGTCGGCGATCGGCGCGACCGCCGCGCTGATATCAGTCAGGACGTCACTGACATCCTTGAGCGCCCTCGCCGCGCCGAGTTTGTCGAGTAGCAGCCCGAAGCTAACCGACGCCTGCCCCCACGAATTGCTCAGGCGGTCGATCGCCGCCTTGGCGTCGTCGGAAACCCGCGCCAGATTCTTCATCGATGTGCCGTCGACATTCTGCAGCGTCTTTATGAGCCTGTCGTACTCACCGCGCAGCTGGATCAGCGACTGCATGCCGAGATAGACCTGTTGGTCCGTAAACAGCTGCGGCAGCTTGGTCAGGTCGCCGCCCACCGCCTCGCGGCTGATGTCGACGAACGCGGCAAGCATGTCCTGTCCGCTGCGCGCCGCCTCATCGAGTTCCTTATTGAGATCGACCCCGAAGCGCTTGAACGCCTTCAGCGTTTCGCCGGAGCGCATCTTCTGGAAGATGTTCGCGGCCCGCGTCGCGGCCTCTTCCGACGTGCCCGCCTGCATTCGCAGCACCTGCAGCATCGCCACCAGCTGCCGCAGACCTTCGATCCCGGTCCCCCCGTTGACAGCCATCGACGGCGCCAGCGACGGTAGGAACCGCGCCATGTCGGGCATCTCGAACATGCCCGCGTTGCCGCCCGCCGCCATGACATCGAAAGCCCGCTGCATCTGGTCGGCACCGATGCCGAGCGAGCGCCCAGCCGCATCCGCCGATTTGGCCATGTCATCGAGCGCCGCGCCCGACGCCTGCGACGTGACGCTCACACTCGGCAGGAAGGACAAAGAGTCGTCCAGCGTCCGGCCGGTCGCCACCAGCGCCTCGAGGCCGTCGACCACCTGCCCCACGGGAATGGCATACTGGTTCGCCAGCCGGTAAACCTCCGCCCGCGCCCGCTCGACCTGAGACACCGTCGCATCCGCCGTGATCCCGATGCGCGTGAGGCGGCGGTCGAAATTGGCATAGTCGGTGAAAGACTCCGTCACCGACCGCGCCGCGAGCGCGCCACCGATCAGACCGGCCGCCCCGCCGACCAGCATGCCGCCTCCGCCGCGCACTGCCGCCGCTCGCCCCACCATGCCGGCAGCCCGGGTTGTGGCTGAGGCGCGGTTCGCGATGTCGTCGGCCCGCCCCAGCTGCTGCAGCGCCCGTGTCGCCCGTTTCGCTTTCTCGGCGAGGGCATCGAAGGTGCGGCCGGAGCGGTCGCGCGCGTCCAGAATCGCGGTGGCGCGGATTTCATAAGCCATCGTTCACTTCCGTTTCAGGAGTTTCCGCGCGACCGCCCGGTCGATCCAGTGGTCGATTTCCGAAAACGTCATCTCGCCGACGCGACGGGCATCGACCACCCGGAGATCGAACACCAGCAGGTCGGCCCGTTGGCTTATGGCGCCCCGCGGGCGCCCTCGAAAAAATCGAGGATCGCCCGCTTGATCGCGATCCCGTCGCGCAGCGAAATGAGCCGCAACAGCGCATCTCCGCCCTCATGATCGAGGCAGGCGCCGACATAGCCGCGCAGCGCCGCACCGTCCTCGCTCGGCACCATCGCGCCGGCCGTGTAGACCATCGTCACCGGATCGCCGTGGGCGAAATAGTCCGCCGCCGTCGGTTCGCGCAGGCGGACGTCCGTGACCTGCTGGTCGTGCCAGAGCACCGGCGCGGAGAGCGTGACCGTGACGGTTCTCGCCATTGTCACACCCTCCGGTAGGAGGCGGAGACGAGCCTCAGGCCGGTGATTTCACCGGTCAGGCGATCGCTCTGCGGATCGCCGGCGAAACGCGCCTGCGTCCACATGTGCGTGACGCCGGTATGTTCTTCAACGACGGTCACATTGCGCGCGGGGCCCTTGAGCAGGGCGTGCACGTCGACGCCGCCATTGTCGACCAGCGTCATGGCCATACGATGCCCCGCCAGCGTGTGCACGGCATCGACACTGCCGTCCTGATTGACCGACTCCTCCACCGTCCGGTTCGACGGATTAACCTGGAAAAGCCCCTTCATGGTCACCGGCGTGCCGTCGATCGAGAATCGCATTTCGCCGCCGAAATCGCTCATGGCGGAACCTCCTTTTCTTGGGTTCTACAGATTCTACGCGCGAACGACGCTAGATATACTGCGCGTAGATCGTGGCGTTGCCGGCGAGGATATCGAGCGGATTGACGCGATCCATCGGCAGGAACATGTCGACGCGCGCCGGGTTCGCCGCGTTGCGCCGCACGATCACGCTGGCCGCGAACGTCGCCGCGTCCTCGAACACGCCTCGCTGCTCCAGCGCTTCATAGCCGTGGATCAGCGTGGCCTTGATATCGGCCGGCGTCGTTACAGCCTCGAGCGCACCGGGGTTGCTATCCATCAGCGCCTTGTTGCCCTGCTCCGACGCCAGCCGCTCGCGCATGTATCCGAAGCCACCGGCGAGTTGATAAACCGACTGCACGTCGCGAAACACGCTGTCCGGCTGCCCGGTCGGGCCCGTCCGATAGGTGGTTACGATCTTGTCGACCGCGACCCGGCCGTCCGCCGTCGCCGTCCAGGTCGAGATGCCCGCCCCGAGAAGGGTGTTGCGGGCCGAATAGCCCCACACCGCCGTGCGGTCACGCGGCGCTTCGATCCCTTCCACCACCAGCCCGGTCTGGTTGCGGCTGACATTGCCGGTCGTCGTGTCCGACAGCCACGGCAGCAGCCGGCCGGCGAAGCCGGCGGCCCACAGCCAGGATGGGCGCTGATGCGTCGCGGGCCGCGCGATGATGCTGGTATGCCGGTCGTTGCGCCCGAGGCCCAGCGTCGTCTGCGCCGAGGTGTTGCCGGAATTGCAGCACCAGGCATGGCCGTAGCTCTGTCGGGACCACGCCCAGCGGCCCGCGACGTCGGAAAGCCACGCCTGATAGGCGTCGAGCGACGCGGTATCGGCCCAGGGCGCCACCATCGCCCCACACGGATCGTCGCCGATCGCCGCCAGCGCGGTCGCGAGGCTCGGCACGCCGGAGGCGGGCGTCACCGATGCCACCGTGAGCGCGCCCACGAAGATGTTGCCGGCGATGCCGGTCGGAATGGAGTGGTCGATTTCCGCCATGATGGCACCGGCATGCCGTGCCGTCAGCGTCACCACGCCCGCCGCCGCGGTCGCCGTCACCGGCAGCATCGCGCCCGTCAGCGCATTCGAATAGGCGTTGATCGCCGCCGCCAGCGCCGCCGCGACGATGGTCACGGTATCGCCCGCCGCCGCCGTCACGATCACCCGCTCGCCGCAGATCTCGACATATCCCGTGCCGCCGGCCGCCGGCACGCTGGCGAGCGTATAGGTCCAGGTCGGCGCGGCGCCGGTCTCGGTGACCGCGACGAGCCAGGTCTCTTGCGCCGGGGCATTCAGCGCCACGATGCGCCACATCTCCCGCAGCATGGAGCCGGCGCCGGCGAGCATGGTCGCCTCCGCCAGCGACGTGCAGATCGTCGGGGTATTCGCCGCGAGCGTCCCGGCCGCCGCCTTGTGGCCCACGAGATAAAGACGGGAGACCGAATCGTACTGTCCGGCGGAGTTGAATTCGAAGCTCATAAGCGGCGCAATGACGCCGGACCCGGGAATGTTGTTGAAGCCGATGCCAGCCATGATGTCGCTCGCTGTTGAGAGGGTTTTGGTGCGTCAGGCCTTGGCGGCCCGCGCCTTGGCGGTCTCCACCGGCGCCGGTTCGACGGGCGTCGGAACAGGCGCGGCGGCTTCCACCGGCGCCTCGCACTCGACAACCGACACGTCGGCGAGGCAGCCGATCCAATACGGATCGTCCGCGTCGATCCGCTCGCCATCGATCGAGAACAGCCGCCCCCCGCGGTCAGGCATGGGAAGGACGTGGCCCGGCTCGGCGAGCCGCGCGAAGATGATCCGCATGATGTTGGTCTCCGGATTGCGCCGGCTGGATTCGGCCGGTCGGAACTTGCTGCCGGTCAGGCCGGCGCGTTGGGTACGCTGAATCTCACGGGCGCGTCGTCGTCGGGCGGCGCGGCCGGATCGAGCGAAACGAAACCGGCCATCTGTTCGATGGGCGTCAAGGTCGGCGACGGCGCCACCAGTCCGGCGATCAGCGCGCACAGCGTGCCCGCTTCGCTGTTCGGTGGCAGCGCCAGGGCGACGCCGCGCAGCGGCTCCGGCAGCCGGTCGAGCCCTTCGGCGGCCGGACCGGCGAAATCCGGCGCCGGCCAGGCGGTTGCATGCGTCCGGATCGTCAGCGCGATCGTGCGCAGCGCGAGCCGCACCTCGCCGTCCGCATCCCGCAGCGGCACCGATTCGATGGCCCGCGTTTCCATCGCCACGCGTCGGTAGGGCGCGCCGGCATCGGTGTAGGACCGCGGATCGAGCGCCCGCCGCACCTGCGCGTCGAGCAGGTCGAGCAAGGCCTCATGTCTCTTGTCGGTCAGCGCCACATCGAGCGCGCCGACGGTCTCGGTCGACCCGTCCGGCGCCTGCACCATGACCTGCCCGCGTGCGGCGATCATCGCCTCGACCACGAGCGAGATGACCGGCACCGTCGCCGGATGGCGCGCCTGCCCCTCCGGCTCCACCCGCTCGTCCTCGGTGTAAACAACCAGGACCGGGCGCGGCTCCGGCCGCGTGCCGAGCTCGTCGAGCGCGGCCTGACGGCTGTCATAGACGAGCCGCCCCGCGATGGTGACGCCGCGCAGCGCCTCGACAGCCGCGAGCCGCAAAGCCAGCCGGTGCAGGCTCATAGTGTCACCTCGTCCGGCAGCCGCGAAAGCGGAAACACCCGCCGCCCCATGTCGTCAGGCTCGGCAGGGCCCAGCCGCCAGTGCGTGCCGTCGGCCTCACGCCGCACGATGTCGCCCGCCCGGGCATCGACCGGCCCATGGAGCGCATCCAGCGCCGCATCCTGCCACCGCGCATCCACCTCGAGGCGCGGCCGGCCCATCACGGCGCCGGGCCGCCGGTCCGACCGCGTGTCGTAGGCATCCGGCACCGCCAGCCGCTCGGCGGACGAGACGTAGACCGCCCTGATGTCCCGCTCCGCCCGCCCCGGATCGGGCCCCGCCGGCGCATCCACATCCGCCCCCGCCGCCCGCGGCATCAGCCGCCAGCCATCACCGAACTCGCGGTCGACGGCGGCGGAGAGCCGCACCGAGCGGGCTTCGAACGACGTCATGGATCAGGACGCCTTGCCGGTCACCAGCATCTCCGGGCGGGTGCAGACATGCAGCGGATAGGAATATTGCTCAGGCCGCACCCACGCCCCGCGCTGCTGGTCCTCGACCAGGAGCGAATAAATGTCGAGCGCACGCTTGTTGACGTAGGGGATGAACTCCGCCGAGCCGAACACCTCGCGGAACACGCCGCGCGCGCCGACCGGAAAGAATCGCACCTTCCCGTCCGGAACCGCGATCGTCGTGCCGTCGTCCGTGCCCCTGTAGTTGTGCCAGGTGATGTTCCCGAACACGAACGCGCCGAATTCGGAGGCCTGACGAAGGTCGGATGCCGCCTGCCAGTTCAGGAAGGTCCGCTCCACACTCGCGTGGGTGATGAACTGATCATAAAAGCTGTTCGATGCCAGGGCATGCACCGAGGTGGTGTTGTTCCAGGCGCCTTTCGCCTTGACCTGCATGGCACGCCGGACGTCGTGGCACTTCAGCAGCACCTTGGTGCTGGCGTCGTCGAGTTCGAAATCGACTTCGGCCGGGGGCGCGATGCCGAACTCGCTGAACCAGTCGATGATGGTGCTGCCATCCGCGTCCTTCACGACCCCGTTGATAGCGCCCATGCGCATGTTCTCGTGCGTCAGTTCGATGTCGTCGCGGATGCGGCGCTGCCGGTCGGCCACCTCCGTCATGGCCTCGACCAGCTGCTCGTCCTCCGGCAGCCCGAGGATGCCCTGCATCTCATAGCCGTAGATGGTCGAGCCCTTGGCGAGCCGCGTCGTGGTGAACTTCCGCACCAGCTTGGTATCGGGATTGAGTTCCGCCGGCGCCGCGCCGTTCGGCGACGTCTGGATCAGGGAGAGCGTGCCGTCCTGCTCGGAAATGCCGACGTCACGGCCGCGCAGATAGTCGGGTTCGAAGATGCCGAGAGAGCCCAGAAGCTGCGGCTTGAAGTCGATCTTCTGGACGCTCTCGGTCATCTCCACCATGCGAAACGGGTTGCCGCTGAAGATGTCGATGATTCCGGCCATGGCTGTCATTCCTCCGCGGCGCCCGGCGCCGTCATCGTGACTGGTCTGTGAGAGTGCCCGGCTCAGCGGGCGATGATGGTGTTCGCGGCAAGAGCCGCGAGAACGGCCGCCTTTTCCGCGTCCGTGTCGGTGTCCGCGTGGAACACCAGGCCGGCGAGGCGGACCTCGCAGAGCCGCGTGAGCAGCGTCGTCTTGACGTCGGCAGCCGTCGCGTCGACGGCATCGATCAGCAGCGCCGACGCGACCTGCGACCCGTCGCTCGCCGCCGGCGTGTGCTTGGTGTACTTCCCGCTCGCCGTGATCTTGCCGAGGATCTGCCCCGGCGAGAGCTTGCCCGCGCCCGAGGCGATCTTGGCAACCTCGCGCGAGATGTAACCGTTGCCTTCCGACACGATGAAGTCCGACGGCGAGCGCGGCTTGGTGATGGCAGCCATTGTGATGGTCTCCTGTGCGAGGGGGCATTGCCCCGGTCAGCGAACGCGGTCAGCGCTTGGCGTAGAAGCGATCCCAGGTCGCGCCATTGGCCTTTCCGGTCGGGCCGGCGGGATCGAGGGCGAGGCCGATCGCGCCCGAACTCGCCCGGCCCGTCAGGGCCGCCGTCCCCGGCGCCTCCTTGGCCGCGGCACCGAGGATGCGGGCGGCCGCCTCCGGCGAGGTGTCGGAGTGCAGCGCCAGCTCCCGCGCCAGACCGCCGCGGCCATCGGCCGCCTCATGATCGAGGATCGCCGCGATCCGCGCGCGCTCGGCAGCGGCCGCCTCGCGGCGCGCGGCTTCGACCGCGGCCGTCATTTCGACCGCGCTGTGGATTTTCTCGTCGCTCATGGATGTCCCCTTGGTCACGCCCGCGCGCCCGCGCGGGGCCGTCCTGTTGATCTCGGCAAGCACGTCGTCGATGGTGCCGACCGCATCGGCGAGCCCGGCGGACACCGCGTCCGCGCCGATAAAGGTCCGCGCTTCCGTCGCCATCACAGCGGCCTCGGAAAGACCCGGGCGGCCGGCCGCGACCGTCGCCACGAACAGCCGGTAGAAGGTCTCGACCTCCGCCTGCAGGTCGGCGCGCACGGCATCGGGCAGCGGTTCGAACGGGTTGCCGTCGACCTTGTGAGCGCCGGCGAAAATGAGGGTGGGCGTGACGCCGCGCTTCTCGAGCATCGCGGACTGGTCGACGTGGAGCAGCACGACGCCGATGGAACCCACGATGCCGCTCGGAACGGTGACAATGCGGGAGGCGGCCGAGGCCATGGCGTAGCCGGCCGATGCCGCCATCCCGTTCACGACCACTGTGACCGGCTTGATGGCATTGATCCGTCGGACGGTGGCCGCCATCTCCATGGCGCCCACGGCCTCGCCGCCGGGCGTCTCCATGTCGACGACGATCTCGCGCACCTTGTCGTCGCGCGCGGCCATCTCCAGTTGCGCCGCAACGCCTTCGTAGGACGTCAGCCCGGACGATGCCCCGACCCAGGCACCGCGATTGACCAGCTCGCCCTCGACAGTCGCCACCGCAGCGGCGCCAACGCGGCGATAATACTCCTCATAGGTGCCCGCCATTGGATCGCCGACACCGATGCTCTCGCCTCCGAACCGCGAGGCAGCCGGTGCGCGGCGCATGACCGTTTCCGACGCGGTCAGCTGTCCGGCATCCCGGGCGAGCAGGAATCCCGCGATCGTCTCCGCCGTCTCGGGCAGCACCAGCAGCGGACGCCCGAACACCCGGCTCGCGATTCTCAGATAGCGCGCCATGGCTTACATCCTGCCGGCGCTGATCGAGCCGCGGCGGCGGATCGGCGCCCGGCCGCTGACGACGAGGCACGCATCTTCCGCCGACTGCATTTCCTGCCGAAGCCGGCCGAGATCGGATGCGGCGAAGGAGACTTCGCGATCGGTCTCGCCGGACCGATGGCGGATCGATACCTCGCCCGCCCCGGACAGCAGCTCGAAATAGGCCGTGCGCAGCGCCGCCGCCCGGGCGCAAGGGTTCGTCCAGTCGACGCTCACGCGGCATCCTCCGTTTCGTCTTCGGGATCGTCGAGCGCGGGACCGCCGTTGTGGCCGATCGAGGCCGAGGGGGCCGGCGGCAGGTCGTTGTCGCGGCGCGACCGGGCTTCGCGCGCCAGCTGCTCGTTCTTGTCTTCCCAGTCGATGCCGTACGCGGCGCACACCATTTCTTCGGTGACGACGCCGTTCTTGAGCAGGATTTCCCAGGCCTGCGCTGTCTTCTTGTCGTCTGCGGTCGGCTTCACCGGGCCGCGCCAGGTCGCGAGCGTCGCCGCGGCGCGGTTGCGCCAGAACCCGGCGAGGCCACCGGGGAAGGCGATCCGGCCACTCTCGATTTCTTCCTCGAGCCAGGCCTCATAGAGCATCTGGTAGAGCCGGCCGATGATGTGCTCGCGGCGGTACTCGACGATCTTCCAGATCTCTTCGGTCGCCATCCGCACCGAAGAATAGGTCGCCCCGCTATAGTCGCCGGTCAGCTGCTCGACCGTGACCCCAAGGCACCGGGCGATCTCGCGCAGCAGGAACTTGGCGAACGCCTCGTACGTGGAATTCGGGTGTTCCGAGCCGTGGAACTCAAGCTCGTCACCCGTTGGCAGATGCGTGATCTTGCCGAACTCGCCAAGATCGATCTTCGTCTCGGCATACCAGTCGGCGCGCATCCCCTCCGCGACTTCGAACGGCGACGGCGGCAGACCGCTCTCCGGGTCCGGCGGCAATTTCTCCGCCATATCCCGCAGCGCATCGAAAGCCTCCGCGCTCGGCGCATCCGACTTCAGCGTCGCGGCGAAAATCGCCTGGATCAGCGCCGCCGTCAGGGTGGCATTCGACAGCTGGTCGTACTGCCGGACCACCTGCAGCGCCGGCGCAAGCGGCGTGATCCCGCGCACCTGCCCGATCGCGCCGTCGAACACATGCACCACCTGCGGACGGCCGGCGCTGTCCCGCGCCAGCACCATCACGTCCTCGTCGGACATGCCGTCGAGCCGCAGCCTGAAGCGATAGGATCGCGGCCGTCCGGTACCTGTGTCGAACCTCACACCCTGGATCATGTCCGGCGCGCGGGTCTCCTGAGACAGCCGATGCGACGGAATCAGCTGCAGCTTGGTCGCGCTGGTCGAATCCGCCGTCCGCAAATGTCGGATGGTGCCGACCACCTCGCCGGTGGCGATCCAGGAGCGATAGGCCTGTGCCGCCAGCTGCCCGAGCGCCATTCGCCCGGAGATGTCGCATTCCTCCGGGCGGGAAGCGTAGAGATAGAACCGCCGCTCGATGCGCCGGGCGAGCGCCTGTGCTTCATCCCGGCTCACGCCGAGAGCGTCGGCGTCTGGTTGCGCGTTCAGCCGGAGCCCGACGCCGACCGTCATCGCCGTTGCGATATCGACGCCGCCGGCGAGCCACCCCGAATTCTGAATGGCATCGATCGCCCGGCTCGCGGCCGCGACCCACGCGACCCGAACGTCCTCCTGTGAGTCCCGCAGCACGGGCCGCCAGTTGAACAGGAAAGGCGAGTTGCCGCCGCGCAGGTAGCTCGCGGACGGCCCGCGGCCGGCGCCGCGGCGCGCGCCGTCGGGCCTCGGCGCGAGCCGGGGAAACAGCCGACCGAGCAGCGACATGACACCTCACGAATTCAGGCGCTTGGCGATCGAGCCCAGGCCCTTGCCGGCCGACCCGCGGCGGCGCGCGCCATGCGAGCCCGTGGATCCGGCATCCGCTTTCGCCCCGGGCTGTTCCGCGGCGCCGGAGGAAGCCGGGACTTGCGCCGTTGGCCCCATCGGCAGGCCGGCCTGTGAGCCGAACAGCGGCATATCCTCGATGTCGCCCTGTTCGGGCGCCGGAGGCGTCTCGCGCTCGCCCTCGAGGCGATCCCAGATCGCATCGGGCAGGTCGCGCACGCCCCACTTTTCGGCCGCAACCTCGGCCTGGAGAGCGGTATCCAGCGCCTCGTTGGCCTGCGCGGCGTCCTTGATCCAGCGGTAGACCTTGAAGCCGGTGCGGTCGGTCTGCTCGACGCGCCTCTCGGCGGTCAGCTGACGGAAATATTCATCGTCGAACCCCTTCGCGAGCCCAACATAGGACCGCGCCTCGGGATCGGTTTTCGCCAGCGCGCGGTAGAGCGACATCTTCAGGATGCTGGCGCCAAAATTGTAGAAGCGCTTCGAATACCGAAGCAGCTTGCCCTTGCGATCCCGCTCCCGCTTGACGCGGACGAGGCGCGGCGCCTGCTCCTGGTTCGCGCCGCGCACCATGATGACGCGCGAGGCTGGGTGCCGACGCACCCATTCCCAGACGTCTTCGGTGAAGGCGTTGCCGTCGATCGCGACCTGGTCGACCCCGAGTTTCCGGCCCGCCGCGTTCGTCCATTCCTGCTTCAGAAGCCCATCGAGGCGGCGGCGGGTCTCTTCCTCGGAGATATGCCCCGGGATCACGCCGACATCGAAGTGCCACCGCCGCCGCTCCCGGCCCCACGCAACGGCCTGCCATTCCACCCGGTCACCCTGGCAATCGATGCCGAGTGTCACCACGAGCCCACCGAGCGGGATGCGTCCGCGTTCGACGCCGGTCGCGGCCGCGCGGTCCCGCAGCGTTTCCCAGGGCGGCGCCTCGCCGCTCGTCTTGAAAGCGAGCCCCGCGATATCATTCAGGAACGTCTGTTCCGCCGCCGGATCGCCCTTCGCCTTCAGCCAGGCCCGGGCAATGCGTTCCCAGCTCTGAAGCGGCGAGTAGGCGGACCAGATGTGAAACGAGCGGTGCTGCCGACGCGCCGCGGGGTTGCGGGCGATATAGCCGTGGTGTGCCTCCTTCGCCGCGCGCCGGAGCATCTGCGGCCTGTGGTGCTCCTGGATTTCGACGCCGCAGGCGACGCACGTGAAATGGGCCCGCTCCGGATGATGCTCGTCGAGATTGGCGAGCATGTTGCCCCACTCCAGCACCTGCCGGTGGCCGCAGTGGGGGCAAGGCACATGGAAGAACTCCTGACTGCCGTCGCGCAGGTTCTTCGTGATCTTGCAGCCCGGTTCGACCAGCGGCGTGCTGATCTTGAAGATCTTCGCGAACTCATGCGCCAGCGACCGGCTGTCCGCCTGGCCTTCGGGATCGCCCGCGGCGTTCGGCGCCCACTTCGACAGATCGTCTTGCACCTGCCGCCGCATCGTCACCTGCGACAGCTGCGCGGGCGAGTTGGCGCCGCTGATCTGGATCACGCCCCGGCCGTCCCGGGTCTCCTTGTACATCAGCGCGTCGGCCGATTCCTTGGTCCCGGCCGCGAAGATCGCCCGGAGCGACACGGTCGACCTGAGCATCGGCGCGAGCTTCATCTTGCTCCAGCGGCGGCCGTTCTCATCGGTCGGATGCGTGAACAGGAAATGGCACGGGTCCATCGCCATCGAACCGCACACGAACACGGTGGCGAGGATCGTGCCGCCCACCTGTGCGGACTTCGCCAGCGTCACGATGCGACAGGGATCGTCCGGCGACAGCGCCTTCAGCGGCTCGATGAAGAACGGGAACAGGTCCAGGTCGAACGGGCCGGGAAACTGGTCGTTCTCGCCGAACTCGATATTGTTGACCGCCCACTTGACGTAGTCGACCGGCGGAGGGGGCTCCAGCACCTCCGATGCGGCTTGCCCGTGGATGTAATCGGGGTTGGCGACGGCGATGCCGCCCGGCTGCGCGATCATTCGACGGGCTCGACATCCTCGACAGGATCGTCCACGTGGACGGGCAGGTTCGCGAGCGCCCGGCGCTGCGCGGCGGCCATCTTCTGGCGGACGGTGCGGTACTCGGCGCGAAGGAGATGCAGCACGTCGCGTTTCGGCACGTCGAACTTCGCGGCGATCGCGTCGGCGAACTGCGCGAGCCCGCCTTCGAAGCCGCTCATGATGGTGGAGACCATCGACCGCGCCGAGCGGGCCACATCTTCGGTCCTGGTATAGACCCCGGCCCGCGCCCGGCTTTCCTCTTCCTCGCGGCGCTTCGCTCGCCGCATCGCCTCGAGCTTCTCGCGCTTGATCTCGTAGTCGATGCCCGGCGGCTTCGCGCGGCTCGCTGCCTCGCCGCCTGTGGCCGGCGCCGGGTCCGCGGGGCTGTCCGCGCCGAGATCGGTATCGAGCCCGTTGCCGAGCCTTTGGGAGATATCCAGCTTCTGGCGAAGCTGGCGCCGCGCCTCCGCGACGTTGATCCGCGCCGTCCGCCCGCTTCCCACCAGCGCCGCGCCCGACAGCTTCCCCTCGGAAATCCATTGCGACACGCGGCCCGGCGAGACATTGGACAGCCGCGCGAACTCGCCTTTCGACACGACGTCCAAGGGCTTGCCCTCTTTAGCTCTTTAGCGTTGTTGAGCCTGTTTCTTTAGGCTCTCAAATCGCGCTCTCTCTGCCGAAATCCCGGGCCGCAGCGGCACCGCGGGCTTTGGGGAGGGGTACGGTCCCTTGAGGCCCGTCGCCCCACCCCGGCGGGGATCAGGTCAGGAGGCGGACGAGTTCGTGGTCGAGGCGACGGGGCAGGACGGCCTGGACGGTCGCGAAGAACGCCGCTTCGCTCGCGCCCTTGACCATCTCCTTGGGGATGGCTGGCCCCCACCGCTTGGTGATGCGCTGGCGCATCTGGCCGGCATAGCTGCCCTTGCTCGCCTTGCGCTTCCCGCCGACGCGGACGAAGACATGGCCGCCGAGCGAGGAGACCATGAACATGTGCGGAAAGCGGCGCCGCACCTTCCATGGCGCGGCGCTGATACCGGTTTTGACTTGACGCGCCCCGAAGTCACGCAGCGGCAGCGTCCTGTCCGCCGCCCGGATCACGTAGCGCCCGGCGCCATATTCGGCGCGCCCGCTCGTCACCCGCCGCACCGCGCCGTAGCGGGCGCCGGTCTGGGACACCAGGGCGCGGCGCACCTGAGTGAGCGTCTGATCGCCGGTGTGCCGCACGGCGCGGTAGACCGCGAGCGGCAGCTTGTCGCCCACGGCCGCCATGCGGTTGCCGAGGCGCACATATTGGCCGACATCGACGCGGAAGCCGATCGCTACCATTTGCGCAACCTCGCCTTAGCGGCCGCCAGTGCCGCGCTCCGCATCGCGGCCGCGGCATCGGCGCGGACCGTCTCGCCGATCCGGCGGACAGGCGCGGCGGCGCCGCGGACGTCACCGCGCGCCACCGATGAAGCCGCGAGCGCGATCAGATGGCGCCTTTCGGCACATCGGCACATCGGGCGCACCTCGCGGAAATCCATCGCCTGGAAATGCGAAACCCGGCTCGGGTCTCCCCGGCCGGGTTTTCGAAATCCACCATGCTCCGCCATTCGGGTGACACAAGGTCACCCGGCGATGCGCCTCATTCCTAACGCCATCGGCGCCGGTCCGCGCGGCGCGGGAAGGATCGGCAGCACCGCCGAAGCCGACAGCCGAACTTGATTCGCTGTCCCCGCATCACGCAGCCATACCGTCACCGCGGCACTGCCGTCAACCTCGGCGATCTCCACCAGCAGATCGCGCAGCGGCCCGCGGCTGATGACGGCAAGGCCACCTTCTTCCGCCTTGACCCGCTGCGCACCCCGCACCCGTGCGAGAGCCCGCACGACCGCGGGGTCCGCGACATCCATCCGGCCCTTGCTGTCGCAGCGCATCATCAGGCCGCCGACGACATAGCCCGGCACCGTCAACGGCGCCTCGCCGGAATAGACCACGGCGGAAACGCCCATCATCCGCGAGATCGGCCCAACCGCCTGCCCGGCCCGCAGCCCGGCAAAAAGGTACCGGCCGAACAGTGGCCGCAGCACGCCGATCTTGCGGCGCCCGTGGCTGACGACCCCCGCGAAGTGCGGCAGGAAAACCGCGTAACCGGCGCCGCGCAGCTGCTCGGCGGCCAGCCACTCGCGCCGCGCCTCGGTGTGCACCGCCACCCACGTCAGATCGGGGCCGAGCCCGCTCGCCGTCGCATCCGTCATCGCACCACCTCCGGTAATCTGCACCACGTCCGAAGCCGCCGCACCGAGGTGGTGCAGCCCGAAAACATCCGCCGTTTCAACCGCTTGCACCACCTGCACCACCTTCACCACCTCAAAAACCCACAAGAACACTGCCGCCCACCCGGCGCGGGAAAGGTCGCGCGCGCCCGCGCGCGCCTCATGCGCGAATCAAGGTGGTGCAGGTGGTGCAGGTGGTGCAAACGCCTGAGAGGACTGCGAAAATCGCGCTGCACCACCTCGGGACAGGAGGGGAAGAAGTGGTGCAGGTGGTGCAAGGCGTTGAAAACGCGCACCTTCCCGCGGAAAAAATCGCGTCAAAGGTCCTCTCCCTCCCAATCGATCGTGGAGCGCATCGCCGCCGCATAGGCGGCGCGGGCGTCCTCAAGGGACGGGAAGGCGTAACCCCACAGCCGGCGCGCGGCCGGACTGATATCGTCCGTATCATAGCCCTGTGTGCGCCTAAGGTCAGGCACAATGCGGCGCAACTTGATGCCGAACGACGTCTCGTCCGATTTTCGCCGGATGCCGACGCGGTCGGCCGCCGCGTAATAGGCGGAGATCAGCCGGTGCGTCGGCACCCACGGGCGCCAATGCCCATCCCCGGGCAGTTGAGCCCCCTCCCGCAGGCGTTCGAGCCAAAACGAATCGATCGGATCGAGCGAGTGCACCTTTTGTTCATAGAGCGCGCGGGTTTCCGGCACGTCGCGCAGGTCGATCCGCGAGAGGTCGACCGCCATCAGGTACGCCAGCAACCCGGCGAGGCCGCCGCCCTCGCGCATGTGAGAGCGGAGGGCGGAGAAGTAGTTCGAATCGCGGATACGCCGATCGCCGACGTCGAACACGGCGAACGCGCGTTCTTCCTTTCCCGCCGGCACCACCCAATCGTTATTGGTGGTCAGCATCAGCCGCATGTAGTTCGGCACCGGCACGGCATCGACGCCCTTCAACTCGACCATGTGGTTCTCGGCGCGGACGAGACCTTTCAGCGTGCCTTCCGACGCCTTGTCGCCCGCCCACACGCTTTCATCCGCCTGCGCAAGCAGGCAGCCCCTGAAGTGGGCATTGAAGTTGGAAAGCAGATAGCGCGCCGAATAGGTCTGGAAGAAATGCCGGGGCATCAGCTCGCCCAGGATTTCGCCCACGATCGACTTGCCGGCGCCCTGGTGGCCGCGCACCGCGATCGCGGTCGTGATGCGCTCGCGCGGGCGTTGGACCATGTGCGCCATCCAGCCGACGATGAAATCGAACAGTTCCATCGATCCACCGCACCAGTTCTCGAGGAGGTGGTCGAGGAACGGTGCGCACGATTTGGTGGGATCAGGCGCGACCGCCCAGCCGGTCCAGTAGTTGAACAGCCGCGTGTCCGGCGGCGCCTCGCCGGGCGCCAGCGGGTGAAAGGTCAGGCCGTCATATTCCCGGCGCTGGCGATGGCGGATCCACATCCGCGCCGTCTGCACCGCCGAAAGCCCGCCGTCCGGCAGGGGCTTGTAGGTAACCTTCGGCAGGTTCTTGAGAAAAAACGAATCCGCCGACATGAACACCGGATCGCGTTGCTCCGGGTGTTCCCACAGGATGCGCGTGGCCCCCCCGAACACGATGACGGCATATTCCCGGTTCCAGGCATCGATGTCGAACGGCACGCCGCCCGGCTCCGCCACCACCGGCGCGCCGGCGATGGCATCGGCGATCGGCTTGGCCTTGCCGCCGCCCCGTTTCGGCTTCTTCGGCGGCGCGCCCTGCGGGGCGTCGTCCCCCTGCGGCGAGGCGCCCTCGCCGTTGTCGCCAGCATCGTCCTGCGCACTCATGACCGCGCCTCACGGTCGACGATGCGATAGCCGGCCGAAGGCAGATGCTCCAGCACAAGCCTGAGCGTGCCGAGGCGCTGCCTCAGATCCCAGATGGTCTTGCGCAGACTCAGGCCGGCATCGTCCGGCCCACCATCCGGCCGGCCAGCATAAACCACATCAGCGAGTTCGAGCGCCGTGACGTGCCGCCCGGCCACGCCTGCGGCCAGCAGCACAACGGCGACCGGAAAAGCCACCGGCCCGAGATCGAGCACGATGCCGCCGCGCACGATCTGGCGCCGCTGCATGTGCAACAGCACTTCGTCACGCGGGATCGGGCGATTGCAGCAGGGGCAGAGCGATGCCGCGGCATGCACCACAGCGGTCAATGGTGCGTTCATGTCGTCACCTCCCCGGCGGCTGATGCCGCCGTCTTGCAGCCCGTGGGGCCGCAGGTCCAAGTTCCGATCCGGCCCGCAAGGCCGAAATGCTCCCGCCCGTAAGGCGCCCAGGCGCCGCAGCCGCAGCGCAACGGGCGGCCCGCGCGCGGATTGACATCGAGCAGCGGCGCGGTCTCGCCGAGCCGCACCGGAGGCCGCTGGCGCGGCTGTGAAAACAGGTCATCCACGGGGCAAGCCCCACTGCCCCGCACGGACTACACACTTTTTGCGCAACACCGCTTGACGACACCGTCCACGTTGTGTATATATTACACAACGAAGCGGAGAGACGAGATGAGCCCGAAGCGCCCGACCGAAACCCCGAAAGAAGTCATCCGCCGCCTTCTGGCGGATGGCTGGACGGAACGGCGGGGCAAGGGCGACCACCGCAACTTCGTGAAGCCCGGCCACGGCGTGGTCACCGTCGACACCGGGGTCCGCGAGATACCGATCGGCACGCTGCGCAACATCTACCGCGTCGCGGGCTGGCCCTGGTAAGGCCAGCCCCGGCAACAGAAAGGACAGAGCACCATGGCCACCATCATCGCCCTCATTCACGGCGAGGCCGGAGCCTACGGCATCGGCTTTCCGGATTTCCCCGGTGCCGTCAGCGGCGGCGCCACCATCGACGAGGCCTTGCGGCGCGGCCGCGAAACGCTGGCGACGCATATCGAGGCGCTTGGCGAGGCCGGCCAGGACCTGCCCCGCGTCCGCACGGTCGACGAGGTGCGGGCCGATCCGGCCCTTGCGGAGGATTTCGCCGACGCGGTTCTCGTCACGGCCGTCACGGTCGACCTGCCGGGCAAGGCCGTGCGCCTCAACATTTCGATGGATGAGCACCTGGTGGCGCGCATCGACGAGGCGGCGCGCGCACGGGGCGAAAGCCGCTCGCGCTTCCTCGCCGAGGCAGCGCGGACGCGTCTTGCGGGTTGAGGGGGCCCTCATACCCCCTCCGCCTCGGCAAGTTGCCGCTGAAGCCAGGCGTTGAAGTCCATGCCCTTCGGCGGGCGGGCGACGCGCACCTCGAGGCCGCGGGCGGCATGTTCAGCGACGGCTTTCGCCACCAGCGTCTCGGGATGGACGCGGCGCAAGGCGCCCGCCTCGGCGACGGTGTAGGCGCGCATCGCCTCGTCCATGTCGACCGCGAGGATGACGGCATGGGCGCCCTCCGGCAGCGCCGCGCCGAGATTGCCGAGCGACAGCGCCGCCCAGCAGGTGAGGCCGGACGCGACCGTCACCGACAGCGCCGTTTCGATCCCCTCCGCCACCACCAGCACGCCATCCGGCGGCACCGGCCCGAGCCGGACGTGGCCGCCAAAGGTCGCGCCGCGCATCCGCTTGGCCGGCTTGACGGCCGCCTTGACCACGCCCGTCGCGGTCTCGTTCAAGTACGTGAGATGGATGCCAAGTGGCGCCCGGGTGACGCCGTCCTGCACCAGGGCGCACATTGCCGGATGCCAGGTGCGGGTTTCAGCGTGGTGGCAGCACGCCAGCTCGCGCACCGTGGGCGGCACCGGCATATCGATGCCCCGGCCGGCGAGATAGCGCGCGACCATTGTCCCGGCCGGCGCGGCGCCGCGCCAGACGCCGACGGCGCCGTCCGCCGCCGCCTGCCGGGCGAGCGCATCAGCCCGTTCTTCGGCCTCTCGCCGCTCGGCGGCCCGCGCCGCGGCCAGCCGGCGCTGTTCGCGCCGGATGGCGGCATCGGGGCTGTCGTCGCGCTCGTTGCCGAGGCCCAGGAAGTCGCGCGCCTCGGCGAACGCGGCCGCGCGGTCGCGCGCGCCACGACCCAAAGCGACCGACAACAGGTCGATGACGTCGCCCGATTCCCCGCTGGAATAGCGCACCCATCCGCCCTTCTTCGGGCCGGCAAGGTGCAGCTCGAAAGAGCCCAGGTCCGATTTCGACGGCGCCAGATAGGCCTTGCGGCCGCTCTTGCCCTTTTTCCAACCCGGAAAATAGCGGTCGAGCAGCGTCGTCAGGCTGTCGAGCAGCCGGCCCTTGATCTCTGAGGCCTCGACCCGCATCAGCGTTGCCGGGGGCTGACAAGGGTGTTGCTCACGCGCCCGCGCGCGCCGCCGAAGAACGCGGCGGCGGCTGCCTTCGCCGCCGCTTTGGCCGCCTTGCGCTGCGCGGGCGACAGGTAAACGACGGCGCGATGGCACGCGCACCAGCTTTCCAGCTCCCGCGCCACCGGCGCCGCGCAGAACAGGCCGCCGGCCAGCTGGTAGCGGCATTCGTCGGCTTCCAGATCCAGCAACGGCTTTGCGGTCGCCGGCGCCACCGGCATCGCGATGGCAGGCGCACCGGTCACGAGCGCGGCGGCGGCGGCCGTCTCCGGCCCTTCGCAGACGATCAGAACGGGATCGGCCGGAGCGCTCTCGATGGGCGCGCGCTCGACGGGCGGTTTCGCGCGCGGTGCGGGCTTCGGCGGCGGCGCGCCCTTCTTTGCCCGCGCCGCCGCCACCTTTTCGGCGACCGGCGCCGCCTCGCGTCGGCTGCGCGCCACCGTCTTCTCGTCGCCCAGATAGCGATAGATCAGCCCGACCACCACATTGGTCGTCGGCGCGCCCAGCTTCGCCGCGATCGCGACGCGCGTCTCGCCCTCGGCGAGCAGCGCGCGGATCGCCGCGACCCGCTGTTCCCGCGTCATCGCCGCCCAACTGTCCGCCCAGCCGGCCTTTTCCGCCGCGATCATTGCGCCGCTCCCGCTTCGATGCGCGCGAGCGCGTGGTCGATGCGGGCGACTGCCGCGATGGCGTCCGCGCAGGCCGCCCGCAGGCCGCCGTCCCGCACTTCGTCCGCTGAAATCCGGCCGTCGACCGCGAGCGCGCGGGCGATGCCGGCGAGCAGGTCGCTCGATTCCTGCGCGTGCGCCGCAAGCTTGGCGATCCAGTCCGGATCGGCCCCGGCGGCCGGCGGCGGCAGCGCCACCAGCACATGGCCCGTGAGCCGCGCCAGGGCGCGGGTGACGATGGGCCCGGCCTCCGCCTCAAGATCGGCGATCACGTCGATCGGGGCGAACACCTCCTCGTGCGCCGGCGACTGGTAGCGCCCGAGGGAGGAATGATCCACCCGGGTTTCCATCGCCGCGGCTTCCAGCCCGCCGCAGGCCTTGCCGAGCCGGCGGGTTTCGGTCTTGAGCCCTTCGTAAGCGCTCGCCGGCAGCTTTCGCCGTGTCATCTCCGCACCTCGAAATTTGTCCCATCATTCGCGATGACGGGCGGCCGCCCGACGAAGACAATGGCCGCGAACGGCACCGGATAGACCCGCACCAGCGGCGCCCCGGCGACGACGCCGCGCACGACGACGACGAGGCCGAACAGGATGGAAAGCACCGCCCCGAGCACGACCGCGCCGCAGGCGACCGCCAGCCAGGCCAGAACTGCGGTCATGGCGTTCCCCACAGGTCGGGCACTATCATTCCGCAGTGCTGGAAATGCCGGAGGAACGCCGAATGCCCCGCGGCCCACGAACCGCCGACGAGTTGCGGCAGATGCTCATAACCACCGGGCTGACCAACGCCTACAGGCGCTGCCTCGCGATGGCCTATGCCGGGAAGCCGCTCGATCCGGCCATCGTCGACGCCATCGAAACGGAGATCGTGACCGACATCGGCCGCACCCCGGTCGGCGAGTTCGACATCCCCGATGCCGAGGGTGTCCGCGACCGTGCCGTCGCCGCGCTCCAGAAGCAGTTCGGCGTGATCCGGCGCGATCTGCAGCACTGAGTGCAGGTAGGCGAGAAATTCGCTCATGGCGCCATCCCCGCGGAAAGGCCCCCGCCGGCGGAAGCCGCGCCGGCGGGAGAGTTGTCCGGCATCGCGACCGGATCGGGAGGAGCGAGGAAGGCGTCAGGCGTCACGGCGCCACCCGTGGCCTGCCGGATGCGCAACGCAACGTCGCGCGATGGCCAGCACGTCCCGGTGCACAGCGCCGTCACATAGGACGGCGAAACATCGATCAGCGCCGCGAACTCGCGGCGCTTGATCCGTTGCCTCTTCAGGTACTCGGCGAGCGCGTTCATGCCTCATGATGTCAGCCAAACTGAAAATTCAGTCAAGCTGAAATTTCAGTTTGGCGTTATGGAACACACGCGCGGAGCGTTCCATCATGCTGAAATGGCAGAGCAAAAGGTCAGGACCCGGTTCAAACGGACACGCCCGGTCTACATCCGGGAGTGGCGCAAATTTCGCGGCCTGACACAGCAGCAACTCGGCGATCGCCTCAATCACCCGGCATCGTGGGTATCGCAGATCGAGACGGGCAAGATCTTCTACACAGAGGACTCGCTCTCCGCGATCTCCGAGGCCCTAAGCTGCACGCCCGCAGACCTGCTGATGCGCAATCCTCTGGATAAGAGCGCGCCGTGGTCCCTTGCCGATACAATTCGTGATATGCCCGCCGACAAGCGCGAGCATATCATGGCGATTGTCGAAGCCATGCGGAAGGCCGGGTGACGCCGCCGCCGCCAACACGAGGTTGCGGATCATGTCATCCGGTCAGCCGATCATCCTTATCGGTTTCCTTGTGCTTCTATTGGCTGGGTTGATCGTCTATCCCGGGCCGTTCCTGATCGTCGTAGGGCTGATCTTCATCGTGGCCGGAGGTTACATCCTCAGCCACCCGGACATGTTCGGCTATGTCGTCGCCTCGATTTCCATCATCGGAGGCTTCGGCCTGATCGGGCTCGCGGCGGCAATTCGCAACCAGGCGCGGATCATCGTCCTTCTGCAAAATCTGCCCGCCCAGTCGCCCCCCGCGCCCCCGGCCACCTTGGCCGAGCCTCATTCAGGAAGCACCAGCAACCCGTCGGACGGCACCTCACGTCGCCGTGGTGACCGGTTCTAGCGCCAACTCTGTTCCCAATGCAGGTGGCAGTATAATGAAAACTCCATGGGCTCTGACAGCACTATGTGTGCTCGCTGCGGCTACAATTCTCCTTTGGTGGCTTTGGGGAAATGGCGTTCTTCCTACTCTCATTTTCAACAAAACAGGAGATAACGCGCAGGAAATGGGCGCGTGGGGCGATTTTTTCGGCCCAATCAGCGCCCTTTTCAGCGGCCTAAGCTTCGCTGGCGTCATTTTTACGCTATTTTACCAGATATCTTCTTTTAGAAAGCAAGAATACGCGAGTCATCGCGATCGATTTGAAGCGACTTTCTTTCAAATGATAGAATTACTGAATAAATCCCGGAATGAGATCACCATCGGCCCGCCGGTTTACCAATCGACTTTCAGGGGATACGAGGCAATATCTAACATCGTTCGTATAATTAAAGAGAGCGATTATATAAATAGCTTTTCATTCTATATGGAGGACGAAGATAGCTCTAAGCTGTTGCTATCGTTCGAATTTCGCTCAGATGTATTTGATGCATACCACACGATAATTGGTCCGTATTTCAGAATTATGTATAACATCCTGAGAATTATTTACAGTGACGATGTTTTACGGGAGCCTGACAAGATATTTTACGCGAATCTTTTTCGGGCGTCTCTCAACGCGGATGAACTGGCATTAACTGCCCTCAATGGACTGATGCCCGAGTCCGCAGACCTCTCGAAGTACATCCGTCATTTTCATCTACTGAAATATTACCCAACGGATACCGGCTTGGGGCAGACGATGAGGGAGAAGCGGATTTACCCTCCGGAGGCCTTCGCTGCGCGAGAGGACGGCAGCGAAACTCCCCGTGCTTGGTACCACTTCAATTTTTGCTGCCGTTGCAGAAGGAAGGGCTCGTGACTGGCGGGCGCTCCAATTCCGATTCGCGCGCCTGGTTTGTTATCTGCCTTCATTGTCAGTGTGACTGAAATTTTGGATTGACGTTAATTTCAGTTTGGCTGAATATCGCTCCATCGCCCACTGATGGAGGCCGTGCCGTGACCCTCGTCCCTTCCTTCGATCCGCGCCCGAGCAAGGTGCGCATCGCCGAGGCCCGCGTGGCCGGCGACGACGCCCTCACCGCCCTGATGACCGAGATCGCCGTCGACCGCGCCGCCATCGAAGGCGCCTGCACCCACGCCGACCTCTACCTCGCCGGCTTCACCCTGCCCGAGATCGCCCGCATCGCGCCCGTCGTCGGCAGCCGCGGCGAGCACGACGGCGACCACACCGACGCGCCGCCGCCCTTCGACGCTGCCGCCATCATCGCCCTGCCCAGGCCGGGCCAGAGCGAGGCGATGCCGAACTACATGCGCAACATCCTGCTCGGCGAACCGCTCTATCCCTCAATGGGTGACGGGCCGACCGCCCCGCCGCTCGGCGAACACGGTGCGGGCGATGTCGACAGCCTCGACGATGGCCTGACGGAAAACCTCGGTGGAAATGCCAGCCGGCGGACCGACGCTGTTCAGGCTGGCGATGGCGCCATCGATCGCCGCCTCTTCGATGGTGGAAAGACGGCTTTCGTCGAGGGGAACACCATCGAGCGACACCTCGACGACAGCCTTGTAGGCCGAGCCGATGATCACAGCCAGGAATTGGCCCGCCAGCCCCAGGGTTCGCGCATCCATCGCAAGTCCTCCGCAAAGGCCAGCAGCCTGAACCCACGCCCACGCCGCATCAAGGCCGCCTGAACCCGGCCCCTCGCCGGCCCTCTTTCTGCCGGCCCGCGCGGCCGGCAGCGACGGGACCGCCCGTTTGCGGCACATCCGAGAGACAGCCATGATCGACCATCAGCCGCCGCCGTCAGGCGGGCCGGAGACGTGCGCCGCCACGCCAGCCGCAAGTTCGGGCATCCATTTTATCCCCGATGAGCCGCCGGCCGCACGGCCGCTGACGGGGCTTGAGACCGCCGCGCTGCACGGCGCCATCGCCCGCTGGGCTTGCCTCATGCTCGGCGCCCCCGACATCACGGGCGTGCCGTCATGAGCGGCGAGACGACGTCGGGCGGCGCCGCTCCGGCCGAGGCATTCGAGGCGCGCCTAATGGCGCTGATCCGGGAGGAAACCGGGCGGCGCGGCGACGGCGGCAATTGGCTCGGCATAATCGAGGCCGTGAGCGGCTTGTCGACCTGCCTCGGTGTCCTCATTGGCCAGATGGTGCTGCGCGCGAACCACCCGGACCTTTCCGCCCGGGACCTCGCCCACCAGCTGGTCGACATCCAGGTCGAGAATATCCGCGGAACGGTCGACGACGCCCTCGCCGATTCCGGACCCGACACCAAAGGATCGCCGCAATGATCTGTCTCGCATCCCCCCTCCGCCGCGTCGCCCCCCGCGCGTCGGCCGCGCTGCCCGGTGCCCACCCCCCGCACCGGGCAGCGCGAACCCTTCCCGGCCTCGCGCTCGCCGCGCTGGTGCTTGCCGCCGCAGCCGGCGCGCCCGGCCCCGCCGCGGCGATCGACATGCTGCCGCTGCCGCGCCCGCTCGATTATCGCGTGGTCGATGGCGACACCATCGCCGTCGACGGCCGCCGCATCCGCATCCTCGACCTCGACGCGCCCGAAACGGCCTATGCGCGGTGCGAGGCCGAGCACGCCGCCGGCATCAAGGCGCGCGACGAGCTCGCCCGCCTGCTCGCCACCCACGCCTGGACGGTGGTGCCCGACGGCCGCGATCGCTACGGCCGCACCCTCGCCGTGATCGAGATCGAGACGGCCGAAGGGCCCGTGTCCGTGGCCAAGCCCATGGTCGCCGCCGGCGTCGCCGCGCCCTGGATCGGCAAGACGCGCGACTGGTGCGCCATCCTCGGAGGCGCGCGATGAGCGTCGTCAGCACCACACGCCCCGCCAGCGTCGACGAGATCGCGGCCGAAATGGACCGGCGCGGCGCGGTCATCGAGCGGCTTGAAGCCGAAATCGCCGCCCTGCGGGATGCGGACAAGGTGCGGGTAAGGGACCTTGCCCGCCACATCACGCGCGCCGACAGGGCCGAGGAGGCCCTCGTCGGGGCCGGGCTGGCCCATGCGATCACGACTGACGCGGCCGCCCAGCCTCTCGACCACGCAGCCGCAGCCGCCGCAATGCGCGCCGCTGTAAACGGCCGCGCTCTGGCGGTTATCGTGGCCAAGGCCGCCGCGGACATTCTCGCCGAAAGCATCGCGCTCTGCGCGCCCGATCTCGTCACCGCGTACGAGGATGCCGTGAAGGCCGGCCGGGATATGGCCGAGGGCATCGCCAGAAACTGGCATCAACTCGAACAGGCCCAGCGCCTCGCGGACGAGCCGGAGGGCCGGGCATGAAGCTGGAGCCGCACACCATCACCACGGCATCCGGCCGCGTCGTGAATCTGGTCGATCCCTCGAGCGATGAGATCGATTGGCACGATGTCGCCGCCCATCTCGCGCGGATACCCCGCTTCAACGGCGCCACCGACACCGACAGGCCGCCCTACAGCGTGGCCCAGCATTCGCTGTTCGTCGCCGAGCTTTCGGCATGGATCGCGGTGCACGAGCGCGGCGCGGCCCAAGTCGACCCCGACGACGCCTATGCCTACGGCCTGCTGCACGATTCGCCCGAGTACGCTTACGGCGACTGGATATCGCCGGCCAAGAGCGCGCTGCAGGAGATCGCCCGCCGGCTGGCCGGCCTCGACGGCATGTCGCTGATGCAGCGGACGCTGCGCATGCTCGACGACGGCCTCGCCCACGTCATCCACGCGGAAGCCGGGTTGCCGTGGCCGCCACCTCTCGCGGTCACCACGCTCGTCAAGCGGGCCGATCTCTCCGCGCTCGCGATCGAGCAGGCCACGCTGCGGCGCGGACCTTTCACCGCCGGCGATCTGTCCGCGGACGGTTTCCCGGAGCGGGCGCGGCCGTGGCCGCTTGAGCCGATGACCGAGGCCGAGGCTTACGAGGCGCTGCTCTATGCCTTTGCCGACATCGGAATCGAAACGGACGGGGTGCCGCGATGATCCCGAACATCGGCTCCACCCAGGCGCTGCGCGATTTCATCGACGATCTCGAGGCCAACGATGCCGAGCGCACGCGGCTGAAGGACCTCCGCAAGCACATCCATGAGCGGGCGGAGGCGATGGGTTTCGACGCCGCCGCGCTGGAGGGCGTCGTCAAGCTGCGGGCGATGGACCCCGTGGCCCGCGCCCGCGCCGTCGACCGCCGCGCGTTGATCGAGATCTACGCGGCGTCCGTCGGCTCGCTCGACGGCACGCCGCTCGGCGACGCCGCCCGCCAGCGGCTTTCGCGGCCGCAGCCGCAGCCGAAAGACCGCGACCGCCCCGGCGAGCCGCCACACCCCTTCGCCGGCGCCGCGCCGCCCGAGCCTTCCGAGGCCGACGCCGACACCCAAGCCGACGCCGACACCCAAGCCGATGCCGCGCCCGAGCGCCCGCCGGCGACCGTCGCCGACGCCCGCGACCAGGGCGCCGCTGCCGCGACGGCGGGACAATCGATCCTCGTCAATCCCTACATCGCCGGCGATCCCCGCCGCGCCGCCTGGGATGAAGGCTGGTGCGAAACCTCCGGCTCCGACGGGATGGAAATCCCCGCCGCCTGGAGACGGGCGGAAAAGAAGAAGCCCCCGGTCGACGCGAACGAGGGCGAAGCGGCCGACGACGAAGCCGGCAACGAGGACAGGGACAGCAGCGACGGCGACGGCGAAGACGACGACAACGACGAGGGAGATGAGCCGTGAGCCGATCCGTTTCCCACATGGAGCCCGTCACGATCGAACTCGCCGACCCCGTGGAAAAGCTGCGAGCCCGCATGGGGCAGCTCGCCGAAGTGCGCGCGCCCGGCGAAGCGGAAGAACCGATCCTCAGCCCGGAGGTTCGGGCCGCGGTCTTTTCGTGGCTCGCCGAGCTTTCGGCCGTCGACGAACTCAAGGCCGCAGGCCTGAAGCCGCGTTCGACGGCGTTGTTGTCCGGCCCGCCGGGTACCGGCAAGACGACGCTGGGGCACCACCTGGCCGCCCGCCTCGGCGTGCCGCTGGTGCTGGTTGGTGCCGAGAACCTGCTTCGGCCCTATCTCGGCGATGCCGAGCAGCAGATGCAGAAGCTTTTTGCCGCCATCCAGGGCGTCAAGGCCGTGGTGCTGCTCGACGAGATCGAAGCCATCGGCCGCTCGCGCGCGCTCGGCGGCCACAGCGGCGCATCCGAAGGCCGGATGTCGATGCTGACCGTGATGCTGCGCAAGATCGAAGCGTTCAACGGCATCCTGATCGGCGCCACCAACCAGCCCGGCATCCTCGACCCCGCGCTCTGGCGCCGGTTCCACCTGCAGCTCGTCGTCGACCTGCCGGGAGATGACGAGCGCTTTGCGATCATCAGGCGCTACGGCCTGCCGTTCGTGTTCCGCGACGAGGATATCGACATCCTGGTCGACGTCACCGACGGCGCCAGCCCCGCCCTGCTGCGCGGGCTGATGGAAGGCCTCAAGCGCGCGATCGTGCTCGGACCGCGCATGCGGTGGCGGACGAACGATCTGCCGTGGATCGCCGAGCGCATCACCGCCGCGCTCGCCCCGCCGCCCGAAATGCAGCCGCACCCGCCGCTTTGGGCCGACCCCACCACCCTCGACCGCCTCGCCGCGATCCACTGGCCGCCCACCCGCGCGCCGAAGGAGGACCCTTCATGACCGAGCCTCAGACTGACCACATCTTCGCGCACTCGCCAGATCACCTCGAGCGCACGCGGCAGCTGCTCGCCTCCGCCAATCCCGCCGTCGTCGGCGAGCAGATGGCGAACGCCTGCCACACCGCCGCGCTCGCGCTCAATGGGCCGCACATTCTTCGGATCGATCGCCGCGCGGTCCGTGCCGTGCTGCTGGAACGCAGCCGGCAGCGGGTGCGGTGGACGGACGGACACGACGACGAGCACACCGCCGCCGAATGGGCGACGCTGATCGCCTACTACGCCAGCGCGAACGCGCTCGGCGGCATCGCCAGCACCCGCCACGGTTTTATCCAGGCCGCCGCGGTGGCACTCGCCGCCATCCAGACCATCGACCGCGAGGTGGACCGCATGGCCGGCCTGCGCGCGGCGATGGCCGGCCCCGCCCAGGCCGAGGCGCCCCAGGAAGCCGCGCGACCCGCTCGCGATCCCCGCGCCGAGCCGCCGCCCGCCGACGAGGACACCACCCGGCGCGAGGGCCTGCGGGCCGAGATCGCCGTGGCCGAAGCCGAAAGCCGCCGCCGACTGGCCGACCAGCTCGCCGACATCCTCGCGCGCCACGCCGCCGCCGGCGCCCCGTTCATCATCGATTGCCGCGATCTCTGACGCGATCCCTCAGGAGCGAGTGACCATGAGCGACACCACGCAAGACGCGGCCGCCACCACCGCGCCGCTTTCCCTCACCGATTACATCCACGCCGAGGTGTTGCGTCGCACCTCCGACGAAGCCGTGCGCGCGCACATCGACAAGCGCATCGGCGAGGCGGTCACCCAGGCCATCGACCAGCAGATGCGGTCCTACGGCGACGTGCGCGAGCAGATCGAGAAGGCCGTCGGCCGCGCTCTGGCTCTGCCCGGCGAGATCGACGTGCCCAGCTATTCCGCCCAGGTGCTCGCGATGCTGCGCGCCAAGATGGATGAGATTCTGGTGGCGCTGATCAACGAGAGGCTGGCCGCCGAGATGGCGGATATCCTGAAGGTCGGCAAGCCAGAGATCACGCTCACCGAGATCATCGAGGAGATGCGCAAGCGCGCGCGGCGCGACGATGAGAGCCACAGCCACACGGGGATGACCTGCCACATCCGGACGTCGGATTACGGCTTCCAGTATGTCAGCCTCGACTCCAAACCCGACATCGAGGCGCGCCGCTGCACCGTGCAGTTCGGCGTCACCAATGAGTACAAGGTCTTTACCCTCAGCGTCGATCAGAAGGACGCAAAGCACACCATCGTGGCCGGCTATATGCCGAGCTACGTCAAGATGGTGTTCACGGCCTATGCCTGCGGATCGAAGATCATCATCGACGATACCGTCCCCGACATGTCCGTGTGGGACGAGTGACCATGGCGACACTCACCCCGGACGATCTGCGCACCCCGGCCGATATCGCGGCCGCCCTGGAGTTGCTGCGCATCCGCCTGCCGCTGCAGCTCTGTGACGACGCCGGCGTGGTGCTCGACGCCGACGGCAACGACGTGCTCGTCGTCGACGACACCGGCCTCCGGCAGGACGAGGAGGCGACCGCCCTTGCGGCCGTCGTCGCGGCCGCCATCAACGCCGCCGCCCTTACCCATCACATCGAGCAGCAACTCGAGACAACGAACAGCACGGTGTCGCCATGATCGATTCCCGCCTGAACGCGCCTTTCACCCTGGTGCCGATCGCGAGCCTCGCCTTCGGTCATGAGGCCGCCCCGCCGCTGAACGCCCGGCGGCACGACCGCGACGCCGAAATCGCGGCGCTGGCGGAATCCATCGTGCACCACGGCCTCATCCAGCCGCTCACGGTGACCGTGATCGACGGCCGCACCTATGTCGTCGACGGCAACCGGCGCCTCGCCGCGCTGCGGCGCCTGCAGGGCGAGCAAAGGCTCTATCAGGACGAGGCCGCGCCGTGCGTGCTGCAATCACAGCAGCTGGCCGGCGAGATTTCGCTCGCCGCCAACGTGATGCGGCTGCCGTTGCACCCGGCGGACCAGTACGAGGCCTTTCGCGCGCTGGCGGATGACGGGCAGTCCGAAGCCGACATCGCCGCCCGCTTCGGCCTCGACACCAGGGCGGTCCGCCGCACCCTCGCGCTCGGGCGCCTGCACCCGGTGGTGCTGGATGGATGGCGCGCGGGCAGGATCGATGCCGCGGAGGCCCAGCTTTTCACTTTGGCCCGCGATCAGGGCCATCAGGCGGAGGTGTACGGAAGGCTCGCCGGCAAAGACACCCTTGATCGCTACTATATCCGGCGGGAACTCGGCGTGCTTGATGACTGGGAAGTCAATCAGCAGATGGCATTCGTCGGTGCCGAAGCCTATCGCGCCGCCGGCGGGTACATTGCCGAGGACCTTTTCGGCGATCGGATCGTGATCCACGATCGCCCATTGCTGGCCCGGCTCGCCGAGGAGAAGCTCGGCGCCATCATCGTGTCGCTCGTCGAAGACGGCTGGTCGTGGGCGCATCACAAACGCGATGTGCCCGGCGCCATCTACCGATGGAAACAGATGGACGCCGCGCCCGCCGCGCCCACGCGCGCCGAGAAGACGCGCCTCAAGACGCTGCGGCAGCGCCTGAGCGAGATCGATGCCGCGAAGGCCGATTCCGGGCCCACCGAGGATATGGAGGCCGAAATTGCCGAGATCGAAGCCGCGATCGCCGGCATCGAGGCCGGGATCGAGGCGCGCGGATGGACGCCGGAGATCAAGGCGCGGTCGGGGTGCATCGTCGACCTGGATCACCAGGGCAAGATCTGCGTGAGATACGGCCTGGTGAAGCCGGAGGAATCCGCCGCGAATGCCGACGGCGCCGACGACGTCGCTGGCGAAGACGACGCACCGGCGACCACCGGGCGCCGGCTGTCCCGCACCCAAAGCCAGCGCGCCAGCGAGATCAGGACCACGGCCGCCGCCCAGGCGCTGGCCGACGACCCGCACCTTGCGCTCGCGGTCGCCGTCGCCGCCCTGCAGAGCTATCGCGCGCCCGCGCGGCTTTATGCCCAGGGCTGGCATGGCATCAGGATCGAGCGCGAGAGCACCGACTTCGCGACGTGCCTCGCCACCGCCATCGCCCTCGACCTTGACGGCCGCCTCGCCGCGCTCGCGCGCCTGGTGGCGGCATCGCTCGACCTGACCGACGCCGCCCGAGACAATGCCGGCAAGGGCGTGGCGCACCAGGATCTGGTTATCGATCTCCTCGACGGCGACGCCTACCGCGCCGCCATGGCGGGCGCGTTCGATCCTGTCCAGTGGTTCGGGCAGAATCCAGCCTCGGAATCGCGCCTGTGCATGGAGGAGGTTGCCGGCCGCGTCCACACGATCGACGGCAAGAAGGCCACGCTCGTCTCGGTCGCCGTCGTCGACGCCGCGAAGTCCGGATGGCTCCCGCCCGAACTCCGCTCGCGCCACTACCGCGCCCCTGACGCGGAGGAACAGCTGGAGGCCGCGGAGTGACAGACGCCGCCGTCATCACGCCACGCGCGCTTACCCGCGAGCAGGTGGCATCCTATCTCGGGCTGTCACCCTCGGCGGTCAGCGACTGGCAGGCCCGCGGCCTGATTCCCGGCCCGATCCCCGGGACCCGTCGATGGGATCGCGTTGCTATCGACCGGGCGATGGACCGAATCAGCGGGCTTTCAAACGGCGACGAAGCGGAGGATGATTTTTCCGCTTGGAGACGCGCCAACGGTCATTAGGTCGAACGATGCGGGTTCATCTGAAGGGAATTGCCAGTGCGTCCTTCAAGCTGGCCAACGGGCAGACGAAGAAACATTATTACGCTTGGCGCGGTGGCCCGGCCATCAAGGATGGAAGTGAATATCTCCAGCCGGGAGACCCGCGCTTCATTCCCGTCGCGATGGCCCTGATCGGACAGAAGCAGAAAAGCGCGTCGACGACCTTCCAGACCCTGATCGATCTCTATCTCGATTCGGACGAGTACCTCTCGTGTAGCGAACGTACGAGAACGGATTACAGGAATCTGATCTCGGCGCGGCCGGACAACATCGAAAAGAACTTCGGGAAAATGCCGCTTTCCGCCTTCACCGAGAAGAACCGGGCCACGACCCGCGGCATCTTCAAGGAGTGGCGGGACATGCTCGCGCGGCGATCGAGGCGACAGGCCGATTACGCGTGGGTGGTGCTGGCACGGATATGCTCGGTCGCCGTCGACCGCGGGAAAATACCGACGAACCCGTGCGAGAAGGGTGGCAGGCTCTACAGGGCGGACCGGTCAGAGCAGGTATGGACGGACGAGGATGAGCAGAAGTTCCTCGCCAGCGCGCCCGAGCACCTCCGCCTCGCTATCCTGCTGGCCATATGGACAGGGCAGCGGCAGGGCGACCTGCTGAAGCTCACCTGGACGGCCTATGATGGCCAGACGATCCGGTTCCGGCAGGGCAAGACGCGCGCGCGAATCACGATCCCGGTGGGCGCCCCGCTGAAGGCAGCGCTCGACACGGAGATAGCGAAAAGGCGCGGGACGCTGATTCTGCTAACGGCCGCAGGCACGCCATGGACACCGGATGGGTTCCGCGCGTCCTGGCGGAAGGCTGTCGCCAAGGCCGGAATCAGTGGCCTGACGTTCCATGATCTGAGAGGCACCGCGATCACGCGCCTCGCCGTCGCAGGCGGCACGGTTCCGGAGATCGCGGCCCTCACCGGGCACACCCTGAAGGACGTCGAATCGATCCTGGATGCCCACTATCTCAGTCGCGGATCGGGCCTCGCGGAGAGCGCGATCATCAAACTCGAAGCGCACGTGAAGGGCGCCGAAAAGACCAAGGAGTGAACAAATCTGCAAAGGGTTCTGCAAAGTGAGGATTCCGGTCCGCAATCGCGAACCGGAATTATCCTTACAAAACAAATGGCTGGGGGACCTGGATTCGAACCAAGACTAACGGAGTCAGAGTCCGCTGTTCTACCATTAAACTATCCCCCAAATGCCGGACCTCGTTCAAGGTGCCCGGCCTTCCCCACCCGGCTGAGGTCCGCTTCCGTCTTGCCGTCTCGCTGAGCGGGATGGCATCGGAGCATCGGACACTGGAGGCCGTGCGAGGCCGGCGGTTTGGGGCCGCCGACGGGGGTGGCTTATAGCGCGGGCTTTTGGCGCTGGCAACAGCCACAGCCTGTGGATTTCGTCCGGCGGCGGTGGAAATCTCTCAAGCCCGCGCGCGACCCGTCCATGTCCGCGACAGGCCCCGTTTCACGACGCCACGGCGATCTTCTGCTCGGGGCCAGCTGATTCGCGGACGCCGTAGATGCTCAGGAACATGTCCACGGCCGGCTCGACATAGGCACGGATTTCAGCCTCAGTCGGTACCTCGCCCACATTGAACAGCATCTGCTTTGCAAAGGTCGCTTGGGAAAGCGACAGGAACTGCGACGCGGCGAGATACGGATCCGGCACGTTGAGGCGGCCGCGCCGCGACTGTTCGGCAAAGAATTGCGCCACGCGCTCACGGCCGACTTCCGGTCCGGCCGCATAGGTCATGCGCCCGAGCTCCGGGAACGCGTTGGCCGCGCCGATCACCATACGCATGAACGCCACGTGGTCCGGCCGCGTCAGTTTGACAACGAGGCGGCTGGCGTGACGGATCAGCGTGCCCCGGACGTCCTCGACATCGGCATCGAGAATCGCGTTGCATTCCGGCAAGGTGGCGCGCAGTTCCTCAACAAGCGCTGCAAACAGCGCCTCCTTGTGCTCGAAATAGACATAGAGCGTCGGCTTGGACACGCCCGCCTCGACGGCGATGTCATTCATGCTCGCACGATCATAGCCGAGAGTGGTGAAGACCCGGCGAGCCGCATTCACGATGCGTCGTCGCTTTTCCTCCTGACCAACCCGGCGAGGCCGGCGCGCATCGGCGGAATCGTTCTCCGCGTGGCGCGAGGAAGTGGAAGTCTGCGTTATCGACGTCACGTGCTTCGTCCTGACCTGAATCCTGGCGTCCCTGCGGCGCGCGTCGCCACCCCGTTATCGTAGTGTCGCCGCGTGCTGCAATAAAGCAACACCTGCAAACGCAGCGCGTAGCCGCGTGCTCGCCTGCAGTGGCGACGGCTCCCGACGAGCGGCGCGCTCATGCCGGTCCGATCCAGAGGAGCGCGGACGCAACACATCCGCCCGGCTCAAGCCCGGCACGTTTTCACCGCGCTCGCTTGCATCGGACCGGCGAGAAGACTATAGCATTAAACTACACGGTTTAGTCAATTTCCGTATCGGATCGAGATCCCCGCGAATCCGCTCGGAATGACGGCGCGATGCCGCAAATGGACCAGCACCATGGATGACCTCAGGCCCAACGCTCAGCGTGGCGATACGACGACGCTTTCCGCCTCGGAGCGAGAGGCGACGCGTTCCTTCGCCCCTCCCGAGGAAACCGCCGCGCCGTCGCGGGTGACGGCCGGCGTCGCCCGCGCGCCCTCCCCGCCCGGCAACTCCCCGCAGGTTTCGCCCGCCCACACCGGTGCCGATGGCGCGGGGTTGCCGACCTCGATGGCGCCACCGGCGAAGCGGTCGCGGCGCAAGCCGGTGCTGCTGGTCGTGGCACTTGTGATCGTCGCCGGCGCCGGGTGGGTCGGCGAACGCTGGTGGACGTTCGGCCGCTTTCAGATCACGACCGACGATGCCTACGTCCAGGCGGACATCACCCGCGTCTCTGCCAAGGTCGCTGGCTATATCTCCGCGCTTCCCGTCGAGGAAAACCAGTCGGTGAAAAAGGGCGACATCATCGCCGAGATCGACAAGGACGACTATCAGGTCGCACTCGATTCCGCGAAGACCCGCGCCGACACGCTGCGGGCGACGGTGGCGCGAATCGGCACACAGATCGAAGCCCAGGAAGCCGAGATCGCGCAGGCGACGGCGCAGGTGACCTCCGCAGACGCGGAGAGCGTTCGCGCCGAGGCCGACTTCAAGCGCGCCAGCGCGCTGCTCGACACGCCGGCCGGCCTGCAGAAACAGGTCGACGAGGCGCGGGCCGGGCTCGACAAGGCGAAGGCCGCCGTAGCCGCCGCGAAGGCCGGCGTTGCCGCGGCAGAGGGCCAGCGGGACGTTCTGACCGCCCAGAAGGTGGAAGCCGAACGCCAGCTCGCCGAGCAACTCACCCAGGTGCACAAGGCCGAGCTCGACCTTGAAAACACCGACATCCGCGCCCCCGTCGATGGCGTGTTCGGAAATCGCGCGGTCAATATCGGCGCCTATGTGCAGCCGGGCGGGCGCATCGGCGCCCTCGTGCCCGATGACAGCTACTATGTCGAGGCCAACTACAAGGAAACCCAGCTCGCCCATATCAAGCCCGGCCTGCCGGTGACGATCTCGGTCGATGCTCTCGACGGCAACGCGGTGCACGGCACCGTGACCAGCATCGCGCCGGGATCCGGAGCGACCTTCAGCCTGCTGCCGCCGGAAAACGCCACAGGGAACTTCACCAAGATCACCCAGCGTATCCCGGTGCGCATCGACATCAGCCCGGCGGACCAGAAAAACCCGATCCTTCGCCCGGGTCTGTCCGTCGTGGTCGACATCGATATGCGCGGCTCAGCCGCTGCGCACTGATCAGCGCCGAGTCCGTCCGCCGGCATGACGCCGGCGGACTTACGCCATGGAAGCCGGGCATCCGACATGAGCACGGGCAGCAACGCCATTTCCCGCAAGCCGCAGGCGGGGGCCGGATCGGCCGCGCCCGCGGCAGATGCGGATCGCATCGATCCGCGCCGCCTGATCGCCTTCATGTCGATGGCGGTGGGCATGTTCATGGCGCTGCTCGACATCCAGGTCGTGTCGGCTTCACTTTCGGAGATCCAGGCGGGTCTCTCGGCTTCGACGGATGAGATGTCGTGGGTTCAGACCGCCTATCTCATCGCTGAAGTCGTGATGATCCCGCTGTCCGGCTATCTTGCCCAGGCGATATCGACGCGCTGGCTCTTTGCGATTTCCGCGGGCGGTTTCACCATCACCAGCCTGTTCTGCGGCCTATCCAGCGGCATCAACGAGATGATCTTCTGGCGCGCGCTGCAAGGCTTCCTGGGTGGCGCGATGATCCCGAGCGTGTTCTCGGCCGCCTATTCGATCTTCCCGCGTTCCAAGCAGGGCATCATTGCCCCGATCGTCGGCCTGATCGCGACGCTGGCGCCGACCATCGGGCCGACGGTCGGCGGATATCTGACCGAGTGGCAATCCTGGCACTGGCTGTTCTTCATCAACATCCTGCCCGGCATTTTCGTCACCGTCGCGGCGATCGCGCTGATCGACTTCGACGAGCCGGACTTGAGCCTGCTCGCCAAGTTCGACTGGTTCGGCCTCGCGGCGTTGGCGCTGTTCCTGTGCAGCCTCGAATATGTGCTGGAGGAAGGCGCCCGCAACGACTGGTTCGAGGATGAGTCGATTCGCATCTTCGCGGTCGCCACGGTGATCGGGGGAATCTTGTTCTTCTGGCGCGCGCTGACGCGGGACGTGCCGATCGTGAACATGAGCGCGTTCAAGGACCGGAATTTCGCGGTCGGCTGCCTGTTCACCTTCACCCTCGGGATCGGGCTCTACGGGCTGACCTATATCTACCCGCTGTTTCTCGGCCACGTGCGCGGCTACAACTCGCTGGAGATCGGGCAGACGATGTTCCTGTCCGGCGCCTGCATGTTCGTCACCGCGCCGATCGCGGGACGGCTGGCGCAGCGAGTCGACCCGCGAATCATGATGTCCGCCGGGTTCGTCGGCTTCGCCATCGGCTGTTGGATCATGACGAAGGTGACCGCTGACTGGGATTTCTGGGAGCTCGCCTGGCCCCAGGTGTTCCGTGGCGTTTCGCTGATGTTCTGCATGATTCCCATCAACAACGTCGCGCTTGGCACGCTCCCGCCGAACCGTCTGAAATCGGCCTCCGGCCTGTTCAACCTGATGCGCAATCTGGGCGGTGCCGTCGGCCTCGCCGCCATCAACACTTTCATCAACAATCGCTGGGATCTGCATATCGAACGCCTGCACGAGGCCCTCGATCAGAGCAACGCGGTCGCGAACGACTGGCTCGCGGACATGACGCAGCGCTTCTCGGATCAAGGGACCGAGGCGGCCACGATGGCGCTGCGCCAGCTCGCAACGGTCGCACGCGGCCAAGCTTACGTGATGGCGCTCGCCGACATCTTCGTGCTGCTGGCGGTCACGTTCATGCTGCTGATCCCCTTGGCGCCTTTGCTGCGTCGCCCCCGCGCCGGAGGTGGAGGCGGCGGCGCGCATTGACCGCGACCGCCGCGATAGCCCAAATTCGGGCCACGAGCCGCCGGCCGTTCCCGTCTGTCGCCGACCTGCAGCGCATGACCGCGCGGTGGCGGTGTGCGTTCGCATCGGACGTGGAGCGAACCGCGATGAGGACCATGCCACAACGATGATCTATGTCGACGCCGATGCCTGCCCGGTGAAGGATGAAGTTCTGCGCGTCGCCGCCCGCCGCGGCCTTAAAGTCGCGATGGTCGCGAATCGATGGTTCCGGCTGGAGAGCGACCCGCTCGTGGAGCGGGTGATCGTGCCTGAAGGCCCAGACGTGGCAGATGACTGGATCGCCGAGAGGGCGGTCTCCGGCGATGTGGTGATCACAGCCGATATTCCGCTTGCGGCGCGGGTGGTGTCCGCCGGGGCTCTCGCCCTCGGGCCCACGGGCCGTCTGTTCACGGCAGACAATATGGGGATGGCGCTCGCGGTGCGCGATCTCGGCACCCAGCTGCGCGAAGCCGATCCGCTGAGCCTTCAGACCGGAGGAGGACCACGCCCGTTCAGTCCTGCCGACCGCTCCCGCTTTCTGCAGGCGCTGGAGAGCGCGGTCCGCCGCGCCGAACGCCTGGCTTCAAGTTCCCAGTGAACGCCTCGCGACGTGTCACCCCATCATTCCGATGATGTAGATGATCGCGAACGCGATGACGACCAGCGTGATGCCAATGCCGAGAACGTAACGAACCCTCTGGCCCGTCACGCCCTGGCGCGATTCCACCGGCGCCTTCACCGGCGCGGCATCGTGTGTGGGCGGCCGCCGATCCGGCTCTGCCATGGTTGCCTCCGCAGTCTTGAACCTGAGAGGACAACACGGGCATGACGGGAGGGTTCCCGTTTGCGCGCGGCCGGCCGCTCAGGAGCGCGCCACGGCATGCCACGGGAGGCTCAATCGAGCACGGCGTGTTCCGCGGATGCGGGCTGGCCTGCAGCCTTGGGCCGACGCAGCAGCAACAGCAGCAGGGCCGTCGGCAGGCAGATCCAGAGCATGAACTTGAAGTCATCCACATAGGCGATGATAGACGCTTGGGTGGTGACCATCTCGTTCAGAGCCGACAGACCGGTGGTGGTGTTAAGCGGCATTGCCTGCGCCCACTCCCCGCTCGTGAGCGAGCGATTGAAGGGCGTGACATAATTCACGAGGTCGGAATGCATGACCTGCGTGTTGCGGGACAGCAGGAAGGACGTGACGGAGATACCGATCGCGCTGCCGACATTGCGCACCAGGCTCAGCAATGCCGCGGCCTCGGTGCGCAGGGACGAATCGAGCGTCGCGAAGGCGACGACCTGCAACGGAATGAACACAAAGCCGAGCCCCAGGCCCTGGATGATGCTGATGATGGAAAGCTCCATCGCGCTGACGTCCGGCGTCCAGCCGGTCATGGCGTACATCGAGTAGGCGATCAGGCCGATGCCGAACAGCATCAGCAGCCGCGGATCCATCCGCGACGCAAGCCGGCCCGCAATCATCATCGCCGCCATGGTGCCGACGCCCCGCGGCGCCATCAGCAAGCCGGCCGTCTCGACCGGGTAGCCGCCAAGCCGCTGCAGGTAGGGCGCGAGCAGCGCCGAACTCGCCAGCAGCACCATGCCGATGGCGAACATCAACAGGAGGCCGCCGACGACGTTGCGGTCGCGGAACACACGCGGATTGATGAACGGCTTTTCCGCGGTCGCCATGTGGACCACGAACAGGTAAAGGCCAAGCCCGGCCAGCACCGTCTCGACGATGATTTCCCGCGATGAGAACCAGTCGATCTGTTCACCGCGATCCAGCATCATCTGCAGCGCCCCGATGCCGAGGCTGAGGCAGGCGAAGCCCGTCCAGTCGAACCGAAGGCCGGGATTCTTCTCGTCTGCCGGCATGAACGCCATCAGGCCGAGCGTCGCGAGAAGGCCGAACGGCAGATTGACGTAGAACACCCAGCGCCAGTTGTAGACCTCTGTCAGGTAGCCGCCGAGGGTGGGGCCCAGAATCGGCCCGACCATCACGCCCATACCCCAGATCGCCATCGCCGAGCCCCGCTGCTCGGGCGGGTAGATATCGAGCATGGTTGCCTGGGAGAGCGGCACCAGGGCGGCGCCGAACACACCCTGAAGCAGGCGGAACGCCACCATCTCCACCAGCGACTGCGCGATGCCGCACAGCATCGAGGCGACGGTGAAGCCGATCAGGCAGACGATGAAGAAATTCTTTCGGCCGAACCGGGTCGACAGCCAGCCCACCGGGCCGGTCATGATCGCCGCCGCGACGATATAGGACGTCAGCACCCAGGTGATCTGGTCCGCCGTCGCCGACATCGAGCCCTGCATATAAGGCAGCGCAACATTGGCGATCGTCGAATCGAGGGCCTGCATGAGGGTCGCGACCATCGCGCAAACGGTGATGATCGCCCGGTTCGGAACGCGGTCGGAGCCCGCGACCGCCGCGGATGTCGATGCGCTCATGGCGCCACTCCTTCCGCCGCCAGCGGCGAGGCTCCGTAAGCCCCGGGCCGATGGCAGCAATGCCGGTCAATGGGCCGTCGTCTTCGCCGTTTCGGGCGCCGCCGCCGCGGAGGGCCGTGCCGCGGCCGAGGGCAGGAAGCCGCTCCAGAGATCGGAAAGATGGCGGGTGTGACCGGTGTCGATCTCAGCGACCACGCTCATGCCCGCCCGCAGCGGCGGCGCATCGGCAGGTTGTCGCACGGCGATACGCACAGGGATGCGCTGCACGACCTTCACCCAGTTGCCGCTCGCGTTCTGGGCCGGCAGGACGGAGAACTCCGCGCCGCTCGCTGGGCTGATGCTGGAAACCCGTCCCTGCCAGACCAGGCCGGGATAGGTGTCGACGGAGACCTCCGCCGGATCGCCTTCCTTGACGTCCGTCAGGTCGGTCTCCTTGGCATTCGCCTCGATCCAGACATTGTCGCTCGAAACGAGGGCGAACGCCGGCGAATCGGCGGCCAGATACTGGCCCGGCTGGAGGCTGTCGACCTCGGTGACAGTGCCCGTGAACGGCGCGCGCACCACGGTGTGGTCGAGCTGGCGCTGGAATTCATCCACCTGAGCCTGCGCCTTGAGATAGGCCGGGGCCTTCTCCGGCGGCAGGGAAGGATCGCCCTTCAGCCGCGCCAGCATCACCTTCGCGACCCGCCGGAGCGATTCGAGCTTCTTCTGATCCGTCTCAAGGCTGTAGCGGGCCTGATCGAAGGCAGACTTCGAAACCGAATCACTCTTCACCAGTGTCTGCAGCCGCTCGAACTGCGCCTGGTCCAGATCCACCATCGCCTCCTGCGCGGCGACGTCGCTCAACATGCGCTGATAATCGGCCTCCATCGACATCACGTCGAGCGCAGCGGAATCCCGATCGGCCTGCGCACCGGCGAGCGCGTACTGGAACGGCTTGGGGTCGAGACGGAACAACACGTCCCCGGCCTCGACGTGCTCGCCTTCCTTGACGTTGATCGCCTGCACGATGCCAGAGACATCGGTCGCCACCAGCAGCTTGTCGGCATGGACATAGGCATCGTCGACCGAGACATAGCGACCGCCATTGACCCAGAACCAGCCGGCTCCGACGATGACGACGGCGACGCCACCGAGCATCAGCAGACGGCGCATGCCGCCGCGCCGCTTCCGCGCGGGCGCCGCCGCTGCGGCCGGGGGTGGCGCGGCAGCGGTGGCTGCAGCCACAGGCGGCGGGGCCGCCTCGCGGCGCGGCGCCGGCGTCACCGGCTTTTCGGGCGACGCATCGAGAACGACCTCGTCGGCATCGGTATTCGCGTGATTCAACATGTGCCGAGTCTCCTTCGGTGCGTCGCGCGCAGGCAGGACCCGTAGCGGCACCGAGGCCGCGCACCGCATGACCGCGCGCAGGCCACCTGAAAACATCTGAGCATATAATATGGGCTACTTATTAATTCAAAGGCATTCGATTGCATGGCCGCGCCGCAGAGACGCGCGCGTTCCGCATGGCCCCCATCCACCGGACCACCCGGGCGGGCCGACAGGCGGGCTTCCCGGTCAGAGGCGACGGCCGCATGTCGGCTGATACTTGACTTTATGAGGCGCCTTGGTCATTTTCCGCGCACATCCGAACATCCTCGGCCCGGGAATGCGGAGATGTCTGCCTTGCGGCAGCGCCTCCTCTTTGGTTGCGAGGAATACTCGGCAAACGGATTCGGGCCGAGGGGCGACTGCCCTGCCCGCTATCGACCAAGGAATTCCGGCTATGGCCAAAGCCACGACCATCAAGATCAAGCTGCTGTCGACCGCCGACACCGGCTATTTCTACGTGACCAAGAAGAACTCCCGCACCATGACCGACAAGCTGGTGCAGCGGAAGTACGATCCGGTTGCGAAGAAGCACGTCGAATTCCGCGAAGCCAAGATCAAGTGATCTACGCACGCCGCCCGCCACGATAGCGGGATAGGCGTGCAACGGCATCGCTCCCGGCGACGGAACAGATCGAGAGAAGCGCGCGTGGTCCTGCCCGCGCGCTTTTCTGCGTTGGAGCGGGGCGCCAACGTGTGAGCCGGCCTCAGATCTCACCCCACCTCGCGTTCCTCTCTACAGGCCGCGGGATGGTGACGATGTCAGGCCGCTTCATCCTTCAGGAAGGAGCGGATGGTCTCCAGGAACTTCGCGATCGAGATCGGCTTGGAAAGATAGGCCTCGCAGCCGCCCTGTCGGATGCGCTCCTCGTCGCCCTTCATGGCGAAGGCCGTGACGGCGATCACCGGGATCGACTTCAGATCCGGGTCCGCCTTGATGCTCTTCGTGACGTCCAGGCCGGAGATCTCCGGCAACTGGATATCCATGACAATCAGGTCCGGCCGGCGGGCGCGCACGATTTCCAGGGCCTCGCGGCCATGGCGGCTTTGAAGCGTGGCATAGCCGTGCGCCTCCAGCAGGTCGTGAAAGAGCTTCATATTGAGCTCGTTATCTTCCACGATCAAAACGGTCTTGGTCATTGCCGGTCTCCGCTGTCCCGCTCTCGGGGCGGTTGGGCCGGAGCGGTCCGGCCGCGATAATCCCGCACCATCACGCCCGGCCGCCTCCCACGGCCGAAAAGGGACGAAGCGACATCATGCCCCCAAGGGACTCGATAAATCGTGAACGAAATGGCGGCGCCCGTCGCGAGTGGGCCGAAACGCTGGCGATCGGTGCCCTCGGCTTCCTCGCCGCGGATCAGGAACGACTGGAGCGATTCCTTGCGCTGTCGGGCCTGAGCCCGGAGACCTTGCGCGCGGCGGCAGAGGCGCCGGGCTTCTTCGCCGGCGTGCTCGAATATCTCCTGGCCGACGAAAGCCTGCTTCACGTGTTCTGCGCCCATGCGGACGAGAGCCCGGCCGACGTCGTCACTGCCCACGCTACGCTCATCCGCAGCGCCTGAGGCACTTCTCCACCGGATTGCCGGCCGGCGCACGGAAAGCAAAAGAAAGCCGCCGGCCATATGATGGCCGGCGGCTTCGTCTCAATCCGCGAGGGGCAGCTTCGGCACCATCGAGCGGCGCCCCGATGTCGGAAGCGCCGGCTCCAGCACCTCAGCCCGCGGCGGTGGGCGACGACGGCGCTTCTCGCCATCAGCCTTCGCCTTGGGCGGAGCCGTCCGGGACGGATCCGCAACGATGTCGAGCTTCAGACCGGGCTTGCCGTCGGCCTTGGCCTCGACGCCGATCTTAACCGTCCCGCCCTTTGACAGCGCTCCGAACAGCACCTCTTCAGCCAGCGGCTTCTTGATGTGCTCCTGGATCACGCGGCCGAGCGGACGCGCGCCCATGTGCTGGTCGTAGCCGTGCTCGGCCAACCAGCCGATGGCCGCCTCGTCCAGTTCGAACGTCACGCCGCGATCCGAGAGCTGGGCCTCGAGCTGCAGCACAAACTTGCTGACGACCTGATGCACCACCTCGGTCGGCAGCGCGCCGAACGGGATGATCGCGTCGAGGCGGTTGCGGAACTCCGGCGTGAACAGCCGGTTGATCGCTTCCGTGTCTTCGCCCTGGCGCTTCACCCGGTTGAAGCCGATCGGCTCCTTCGCAAGGTCGGCTGCGCCCGCATTGGTCGTCATGATCAGGATGACGTTGCGGAAATCGACTTGCTTGCCGTTGTGGTCCGTGAGCTTGCCGTGATCCATGACCTGCAACAGGATGTTGAACAGGTCCGGATGGGCCTTCTCGATCTCGTCGAGCAGCAGCACGCAATGCGGATGCTGGTCGACGCCGTCGGTCAGGAGCCCGCCCTGATCGAAGCCGACATAGCCGGGAGGCGCGCCGATGAGGCGGCTGACGGTGTGCCGCTCCATGTACTCCGACATGTCGAAGCGCAGGATCTGCACCCCGAGCAGGTCGGCCAGCTGACGCGCGACTTCGGTCTTGCCGACGCCGGTCGGGCCGGAGAACAGGTAGGAGCCAATCGGCTTCTCCGGTTCCCTGAGGCCCGCACGGGCGAGCTTGATCGCCGAGGACAGTGCCTCAATGGCATGATCCTGGCCGTAGACCACCCGCTTCAGGTTCTCGTCCAGATGGCGCAGCACGGCCGCGTCGTCCTTGGAGACGGACTTCGGCGGGATGCGGGCCATCGTGGCGATGGTCGCTTCGATCTCCTTCGCGCCGATGGTGCGCTTGCGGCGCGATTCCGGCAGAAGCATCTGCGAAGCGCCGGTCTCGTCGATCACGTCGATCGCCTTGTCCGGCAGCTTGCGGTCGTTGATGTGCCGGGCCGACAGCTCCACCGCCGTCTTGATCGCGTCGGCGGTGTAGCGGACCCCGTGATATTCCTCGAAATAGGGCTTGAGGCCCTTCAGGATCTCGATCGCATCCGGGATAGACGGCTCGTTGACGTCGATCTTCTGGAAGCGGCGCACCAGGGCGCGATCCTTCTCGAAGAACTGGCGGTACTCCTTGTAGGTGGTCGAGCCCATGCAGCGAATCTGCCCTGAGGCCAGAGCCGGCTTCAGAAGGTTCGACGCATCCATGGCGCCGCCGGAGGTCGCACCGGCGCCGATCACGGTGTGGATCTCGTCGATGAAGATGATCGCGCCGGGATAGTCCTCGATCTCCTTCACGACCTGCTTCAGCCGCTCCTCGAAGTCGCCGCGGTAGCGGGTTCCAGCCAGCAGCGCGCCCATGTCGAGGGCGAAGATGGTGGCATCCGCCAGCACCTCGGGCACCTCACCGTTGATGATGCGGCGGGCCAGACCCTCCGCGATCGCGGTCTTGCCGACGCCGGGATCGCCGACATAGAGCGGATTGTTCTTCTGGCGGCGGCACAGCACCTGGATCGTACGCTTGATCTCCTCAGAGCGCCCGATCAGGGGATCGATCCGCCCCTTCTTGGCCTTCTCGTTGAGGTTCACGCAGTAGGCTTCCAGCGCATCGGTCTTGCGCTTCTGCCGTTCGCCGCCGCCGGCGGGTGTCTCGCCTCCGCTGGCAGCCTCCTCCTCCGCGCCACGCGGGCTGCGCTGGTCGGCCATGCCGGCGCGCTTGGCGATGCCGTGGCTGATGTAGTTCACGGCATCGTAGCGCGTCATGTCCTGCTCCTGCAGGAAGTACGCGGCGTGGCTTTCGCGCTCCGCGAAGATGGCGACGAGCACGTTCGCGCCCGTCACTTCCTCGCGACCGGACGACTGGACGTGAATCACCGCGCGCTGGATGACGCGCTGGAACCCGGCCGTCGGCTTCGCATCTTCCGTTCCGTCGGAAACGAGGTTGTCCAGTTCGGTGTCGACATATTCCACGAGATCGCGGCGAAGCTTTTCAAGGTCGACATTGCAGGCGCGCATGACAGCGGCCGCATCCTGATCGCCGATCAGAGCGAGGAGCAGATGTTCGAGGGTTGCGTATTCCTGATGCCGCTCGTTTGCGAAAGCGAGGGCCTGATGGAGCGCCTTCTCGAGACTACGAGAGAATGATGGCACGTGACCTCCTCACTTCTTTTCCATGACACATTGCAACGGATGCTGATGCTTGCGCGCGAAATCCATGACCTGCGTAACTTTGGTCTCCGCTACTTCGTAGGTGTAGATGCCGCACTCCCCGACACCATGATGATGAACATGGAGCATGATGCGGGTCGCTTCTTCGCGGTTCTTCTGGAAAAACCGCTCCACCACCTCGATGACGAATTCCATCGGGGTGTAATCGTCGTTTAACAAAAGCACGCGATAGAGATTCGGGCGCTTGGTCTGGGTGCGCGTCCGCGTGACGACGGAGGTTCCATTGTCGCCCTCGTCGCCGCCGCTCCGCCCGTCGTCGTTCGGCCCCATGGTCGGTTCAAGCCGCATCGCCGTTCGCACGTTCCTTGTCGGCACGGTCAGGCTCGAGTGCCCTGCATGCCTGCCGTAAGTCCTGAATGATCGCCGTCGGACAGGTTCACCAGCCACCGGCGCGGCACGTATCGGACGTTCCGTCTTAACAATAGACCGTCCCGCTTGCGCCGAACTGACCACGAGATCGCAGCTCTTCCGGCGCCGTTCGGGTCCCGGCCCTGCCCGCTCAATCGAGCCGGCAGCACCGCGACGCTCCATCATGTAGGCTCTCCGACGGATATTGTAAGACGAACTCCGCAGTGCGCAACGCGAGCCACCAACATGCACCTGCGATAGGGCAAAAATTTTGCCTCACCGGCAATGTCCGCCACCGACGGACGCAGAAGGCGGCGGCCTGAAACGAAGAAAGCCCGACCGCGCTGGCGGCCGGGCTTCATGAGGTTCGCGGCAGCAACCTTGAAAGGTCGCTTTCGGACCGATCAGGCCTTCGGGGCAGCGGCCTTGCCGAGCGCGCCCTCGTAGGGCTTCACGGCTTCCTTCGCGAGGTCCACATAAAGCTCGCCGAGCTTCGTCATCTCGGCGACGAGGCCTTCGTAGCTCGAACGGGCGAAGGCCGTCTGGATTTCCAGGGCCTTGTCCATGGTGCGCGCGCCAAAGAGCTTCTCAGCGGTAGCCGCGCTCTCTTCGTAGCTCTTCTTCGAATAGTCGGCGATTTCCACGGCGATCGCCTGCAGGCCCTTGTTGTAGGCCCCCACGCTCTTCACGACCGTGTCGAGCTGATCTTTCTGAAAGCGCTGAAAATCTTCGAAGCCGTAGCTCATTGTACGCGTCCCTTGCATCTCGTCGACATGGTGCGCTTCGCAAGCCATGCATCATTTCCTATGCGAGGAAATATATGCACTGCACAAAATTCTGTCAACCGTCATTTTGCACCGCAGCATAGTCAACAAATCAGATTGCAATGCCCGACCTATTTTTACGGTCCGCTAACCGCTCCCCGATAGCGTTCCCGAAAGGAACGGCGATTTCGCGCCACGCGCCGCATTGAGATCGCATTTTCCAGTGCCCAGTCACTCTCCGGTCAGGGCTCCGAGCGTTAAGGACGGCGATATGGCAGATCACGGCATTTCCCTCGGAACCCGGCCGGCGGCGGGAACGACCGGCCTCTTTCGGGGTGTCATGCGATTTGCGCGGGCAGCCACGTTCGCGGCGACATTCGGCCTTGCGGCGGCCGTCACGGTGGTCTCAAGCGGAACGGCCAAGGCGGCGTCCGAGCGCTATGCCGCGATGGTCGTCGATGCCGCGACAGGCAGGACGCTGTTCTCCAAGAATGCGGACGCGCCGCGCCATCCCGCGTCGCTCACCAAGATCATGACGGCGTACATCCTGTTCGAGGAGCTCTCGTCCGGGCGACTGACCATGGATACGCCGTTGCGCGTGACTGCCTACGCGGCTGCGCAGGCGCCGTCCAAGCTCGGCGTGCGCGCCGGCACCACCGTGAAGGTGCGCGACGCCATGCTCGCACTGATGACGCGCTCGGCGAACGACTGCGCCGTCGTGATCGCCGAGAACATCTCCGGCAGCGAATCCGCGTTCGCCAAGCGGATGACCGCGACGGCGCGGCGGCTTGGGATGCGCAACACGATCTATCTGAACGCCAACGGCCTGCCGAATCCCGGCCAGATCACCACAGCCCGCGATCTGGCGGTGCTCGGCCTCGCGATCCAGCGCCAGTTCCCGACCTACTATCGCTATTTCTCGACGCGCAGCTTCGTCTACAAGGGGCAGACGATCTCCAACCACAACCGCCTGATGAGCCAGATGGCCGGCATCGACGGTATCAAAACCGGCTATATCCGCGCTTCCGGCTTCAACCTCGTCAGCTCCATCAAGCGTGGAAACAAGCGTCTTGTGGCGGTTGTCATGGGTGGCGCTTCCGCCCGTGCGCGCGACGCGCACATGGCCGACCTGCTCAACAAATATCTGCCGATGGCTCAGCCGATGCAGAGCGATGTCGTCGTCGCCACGGTGCAGGGTACGGTTCCGGGCGACGTCGGCACCGCGCCGGCCGCCTCGCAGCCGATCGCGCTGGCGAGCGCCGCCGGCAATGCAAGAGCGCCGAAGCTTGCGGCGGAAGCAGCGATTGCCGCGACCACACCGCAGATCCCCGACGTCCCGGCGCTGCCGGCTCTCGCCAGCCGGCCGGAACCGGTCGTCGCCGAGGTGGCCGCCGTTTCCGTGCCCGATGTCGTCCTGCCGCCGTCGATGCCCGAGCGCCCGTCCTCCCAGCCGACCGTCGTCGCGGCGGCAGAGCCGGCCAAGCAGGCCGCGCCCGCTGCCGTTCCGGTCCCCGTGGTCGGTTATGCCGACGAAGCCCAGGGCGAAGGTGCGCTCGACGCGATCGGCCAGATCGCGCAGGGCGACGCCGACGAGGAGCCCGCTTCCGCCGCCGCCGCATCGAACTCCGATGGCGCCCGTATTGTTGCCGTTCGTTCGATCGCAAACCCGAACGCCGTCCAGACCGCGTCGGTTCGCAGCCCCGACAACAGCGCGGACGCAAGCTATGCCGACGACCCGATCGGAGCGCAGGTCGCGCTTGCCGAAGCGGCCAATGCCGAGGTCGCGTCCAAGCAGTTCGCCGGCACCCCGTTCGCGAAGGGTTCGCTCGATGCCGCCGCTGTTCGCAAGCTGATCAAGGCCCACCGGGGCGTGATGGTGGCCAGCGCGGCTCAGGCGACGCGGATTTCCTCGGATGCCGTTCCGCCTGCTGCTGAAGTCGCCCGCAAGACGGAGGTGCCGAGCGAGGAGGCCGCGCAGCCTGCTCCGACGGGCTGGCAGATCCAGATCGGCGCCGTGCCCACGGCGAAGGCAGCGAAGACCTTCCTGGCCGACGCTCGCAAGAAGGGCGGCAAGACGCTGGCGGGCGCAGAGCCGTATACCGAGGCCGTTCACAAGGGAGGCGCAACGCTCTATCGCGCGCGTTTCGTCGGCTTCAGCGACGAGAAGTCTGCGCAGCGGGCTTGCGCCACGCTCAAGAAGCAGTCCTACGCCTGCATGGCGTTCCGCAAGTAAAGACACGTGAACGAAGGGGGGCGACCGTCATGAGTGGACCTTCGCTGAGCGGGCCGGTGGACGCGCTTTCAGCCGAGCAGGCGGTCCTTGGCCTGGTTCAGTCGCGCGGCCAGCGCGGCCGTGCCGCCGACGTCGGGATGGACCCGCTTCATGAGCGTCCGGTGCGCCGCGCGGATCTCGGCTTCGGTCGCGCCGGGCAGAAGACCAAGCGTCTCATAGGCCTCCTCTATGCTCATGCCGCCCGCGGACGTCGCTCCGCGCTGCCGCGCTGCAGGGTCGTCGTGGAAGTTCTGACGCCAGCCGGGTTGCCTGCGGTCGAGATAAGTTTCGAGTAGTGCCCGGCTTTCACCGTCGCGGGCCAGCGAGCGCCAGAGCAGCTCAAGTTCCATGGGGGACAGCGATTCAAGCGACTGACCGCTGTAGAGCCCCGAGCGTACGCGTCCGCTGATCTTCCCGGTCCCGTGATCGAGTTGCATGGCCAGCATATCGGTCTCGACGGTCGAGAGTGCGGGCCCGCCGCCTCCGGGAGGTATGCCGCTCCCCAGTCCACCGGCGGCCCCTCCCAGATTACCGAAGGGGTTACGGCGTCCGAGGATCGTCTGGAGATGGGAGCCGTAGCCGAGCAGGGACAGGCCAAACGCGCCCACCGGCAATCCGGCTTCCCACCGGCCGGTGAGTGTCAACCAGACACCGACGCCGACAAGCGTGACACCTCCCGCTTGACGGCCCAGCTTCGCCAGCGCCGCCGGGTTGGTCTTCACGATACCGCGGCCGGCAAGCACCAACAGCAGCAGCACGGCGATCCCGACGATCAAGGCCATTCTGTCGTTCCCAAATCCGGCGTCCTCTTTCGGTCCCGCGATGATCGGACTGGCACGGAATCCATTCGGCTCCCCCCGCGCGGAGCTTCAGCCCGGCCTCGCGGCCATCTGGTGCCCCCATGTCCGTGTCACGGCTGCCCGATTCCCTGCGCCGCCTCAGGAGCGGGTCTCAGGTTCGATAGAGCATGATGCGGGAAAGCGCGAGGCGGTTTAATCGTGCGGGCGCTGCATGCCTCGCACAGCTGCTTGAACTGGCCCCCATGGCGTTCCCATGGGACATCGCTACCCCATACGGCCGATGAGGGCGGTGGCGGCCGGTTCGCCGGTGCTCTGCAAGGCCTCGAGGGCGGCGCGCCCGCCGGACGCATAGGCGGCAACGGCGCGCAGCAGCCGCGCGAGATCCAGTGCCGATCCTGCCCCGAAGCGGATATGGGCGCCGCCCGTCAACCGGGCGATCTCCGCGAACACTCTTCCCGCGGACGGGTCGGCACCTTCCTGGAAGAGGAATGTCGGCACGCCGAGAAGGCCGAGTTCCCCAGCCGCCTCCAGAAGGCTTGCCGGTCTTTCTTCCACGCAGTCACCCACGAAGATCAGCGCCCGCACAGGGGCCTTGCGCGCCTCGGCGACGGCGTGGCGCAGCACCCGGGCGATCTGGGTCTGGCCGCCGCGGCAGTCGATTCGCGTCATGAGGCCCGCAAGCATTCGTGCGTCGGCCACCCAGCGGCTCGCCGCGCACTCGCTTCCGCCGCGAAAATACACGAGTTGCACGTCGAGGCCGCCAAGCCGTGAGGCTTCAGTGAACATCTCGGCCTGAACGGCGCACGCGAGATCCCAGGTCGGTTGCCGGCTCATGGTGGCGTCGAGCGCGAACATCAACCGTGCGCGTGTTCCGGCTGCAAGCGGCTGCGTGCGCGCCGCGGCATCGAGAAAGGCCGAGATTTCAGGCCGCGCTTCAGGAAGGGAGCCAGTGTCGCTCCCGCCCTTGCCGCCGGAGACTTCACGCGCCATCGCTTCCTCCTCAGCGGAGCATCGGCTTGAAGGATCGCGCCCGACCGCAGCCCGCTCCTGCGTCTGGCATGTCAGCGCCATGGGAAACACCCGATTGCCTCACCCGGTGAAACCCGGCGCGGTATCTGCCGTTCCGCCAGGACCTCACAACAATCCGAGCTCGGCAAGCTCGGCGCGGAGGGCCGGCGGGAGTTCGTCACCCTCGGACGCCACGGCTGCGACGTCCCGGGGGGCATCCTTCGGCTCCAGATAGCGCCATCCCTGGAACGGGCGGCGCGGCTGGCGGACTGTCTCCACGAGGTCACGATCGAGCACGATATCGCAGCGGCCGATGCCATCCGAACCCTTGAAGGGGCGAAGGTCGAGGATGCGCTGACGCACCTGCACGGCCCCCTTGATCACCCAGTAGAGCGAGCCGCCATCAAGGATGTCGTCCCGGCGCTTCGGGACCATGCGGGTGGTATGGGCATGTTCCGGAACGCGGCCGTCGGCCAGCTGCTGGTCGCCGCGCTCGGCGATCCAGTCCCGCAGGTCGGCCACGGATTCAGCGCCGACGCACAGTTTCACGAGATGCAGTGTCATGCCGGAACGGTGTAACGGGCGGCGGACCGCGTCAACGAACCTGAGGGCGGCGAGACGGGGATAAACCGCTTAGAAGCCAAGGGCACGCTGATAGCCGTCCTTCGAGTAGTTTGCGAGCAAATCCCGGCAAGGCGCTATGCGCACGCCCGGAAGATAGGGGATGCGGCGCTTGTTCGCCTTCTGGAGGACGTCCGCAGTCTCTTTGCACACCAGCAGACGCAGTTCGGGGTGGGCGCGCTTGGCGGCGATGTAGTCGCGCTGGGCCGTCGTCGAGCCCGGGATGGCGAGCAGGATTCCCCGGCCCGTCAGCGCGATCTCGAACACCCGCCCCTTGCCGGACCCGGCTGCCAGAAAGTCGCCACCGGCTTTCAGGGCGTTGGAGAACTTGATCGGATCGTGTTGGCCGATGAGGATGTAGACTTTGTCGCCCGGACGGCTCGAGGGCGCCTCCGTCGCAGCCTTCGATGCCGCAACAGCGGCGTTCGGCATGGCAAACGTGGCCAACGCGAGCGCGGCAATCGACGCGAGCGTCCGCCTCAGAGGCGGCGCCGGTATGGGCCGGGCGGCGCCTGTGGCCATGATCTCAATCCTCCAGGAAATCGGCGCAGCGCGGAACGTCGCCCGAGCTGCCCCACGGCATGATCGGCACCGACGAGGTGGAATTCTTGGGGCTGCCCTCGATCAGCTTGTCCGAATAGACCATGTAGACGAGCACGTTGCGCTCCTTGTCGCAACCTCGGACGATGCGCATCTTCTTGAAGAACAGCGAACGGCTGCGGCGGAACATCTCGTCGCCCTGTTCGAACTTGCCCTTGAAGCTGATCGGGCCGATCTGCCGACACGCCAGCGAAATGTCGGATACCTCCTCCGCGACGCCGAACATGCCCGCGACCCCGCCTTTCTCCGGCACCGTGAAATGGCAAGCGACGCCGCCGACGAGGGGATCGTCGATGCCGTAGACCGCGAGCTTGTCGTCCGGCGTCAGGAACTTCCAGACAGTCGATTTCCGGAAGATCAGGTTCGGCTCGTCGGCCGTGGCCGTCGCTGGCGCGAGGGCGATCAACGAAAGCACGAGCGCGGCAGTCGCGGCGCACCCGCCGATAACGTTGGAAAGAGACGGAAACGGCTTCATGTTGGCTCCGGACCGATCAGGAAACGCGCCCTGATATGGGAAGCCGGACCGGAATTGCGAAGCCCGGCGATGACGAAGCCCTTCGCCAGTGCCGCCTCGGCGGACCGCGGCTTACTCGGCGGCGAGCTTGTGGAAGCCGCGACTTTCGGCATCGCCGTTCAGCGCCGCCACCACGTTGTCGTAGAACTGGCGGCTGCTGGCTTCCCAGCTGAAATTGAGCGCGAACTCCCGTGCGCGCTGCCGAGAGATATCGAGCGCCGCAAGGGAGGCTGCCCGCAAATCGTTGTCGAGCACGCCCGGACCGTTGCGCCCGATCACGTCGAGCGGACCGGTGACCGGATAGGCCGCCACTGGCACGCCGGAGGCCAGGGCCTCCAGCAGCACGTTGCCGAAGGTGTCGGTCAGGCTCGGGAACACGAAGGCATCGAGCGAAGCGAAGTGGTTTGCGAGATCGTCGCCAACCTTCGAACCGAGAAAATGGGTATCCGGAAAGCGCCGACGCATCTCATCGAGCGAGGGGCCGCCGCCGATCACCACCTTCGAGCCCGGAAGGTCGAGGTTGAGGAATGCCTCGATGTTCTTTTCCACCGAGACGCGGCCGACATAGCCGAAGATCGGCCTCGGCAGATCGAGAACGTGCGGGCGGTCCGGGTTGAACTGGACGTGATCCACCCCGCGGTCCCAACGCATCAGGTGAAGGAACCCACGGGCTGAAAGATCTGCCTCCAGCGACGGCGTCGCGATCATGCAGCCGGCGGCGGCATTGTGGAACCGGCGCATCCACGCATAGGTCCACTTCAGCGGCACCGGAACGCGCGCGCGCAGATATTCCGGGAAGCGGGTGTGATAGCTGGTCGTGAAACGCTGCCCGGTGGCGATGCAGAAACGGCGCGCGAGAATGCCGAGCGGCCCCTCCGTCGCGATATGGACCGCATCAACCTTCGCCTTGGCGATGGCGCGGTGGACGCTCGCGGGCCGAGTGACCGAAAGACGGATTTCCGGGTATGTCGGGCACGGCAGGGTACGGTAGTCGGCCGGCGTCAGCGTGACGGACTCGACCCCGAAAGCGGCGAGGTCGGCCATGGTGCGTTCCATGGTGCGGACCACACCGTTGATCTGCGGATGCCAGGCATCCGATACGACCATCAGTCGCTTCATGCGTCGGCACGCTCGCGTGGTGCTGGCAGGCGGGATTGCCCGGAGCGGCCGGTATCACGGCTCGTCCACCGGATCAACTCGAACCGGCCGTCGTGGGTCTCCACGATGGCGGTACAGCTTTCGACCCAGTCGCCGGTGTTGATGTAGCGGATGCCGAACCGATCGTGGATCGTGGCATGGTGGATGTGGCCGCAGATGACACCGTCCACGCCGTTGCGGCGTGCCTCGCTCGACAGGGCGTCTTCAAACTTGCCGATGAAGTTCACGGCATTCTTGACCTTCAGCTTCGCCCAGGCCGACAGGGACCAGTAGGTCAAACCGAGGCGGCGGCGAATCACATTGACCCAAGTATTGACCACCAATGCTGTTGTGTACGCCCAATCGCCCAGAAACGCGAGCCATTTGGCGTGGCGGACGACCACGTCAAACTGATCGCCGTGAATGACGAGGTAGCGCCGCCCGTCGGCCGCGACGTGAACCGCGGTATCGGCAACCTCGACGCCGCCGAAATGGCTGCCGAGATAATCGCGCAGGAACTCGTCGTGGTTTCCCGGCAGGTAGACGATCCGGGCGCCCTTGCGCCCCTTGCGCAGCAGCTTCTGGATCACGTCGTTGTGCGCCTGCGGCCAGTGCCATGCGCGGCGCAGGCGCCAGCCATCGACGATGTCGCCGACGAGGTAGATCGTCTCGGCGTCGTGGACGCGCAGGAAATCGAGCAGGATCTCGGCCTGACAGCCGCGCGTGCCGAGATGAATGTCGGAGAGGAACAGTGCGCGGTAATGCCGGTGCGAACCAGCCTCCTCGCCGTCGTGCCCCAACGCGCCTGCTTCGTTGAAGAAGCGTTCCACCATGATGCCGTCTCCGCCGCCCGGACCAAACCGGAGTGGCAGCCGGCCCTCACCGGCCGCACGGTCGCGGCCGAGAGAAGCGCCGGGCGCCTGCGGATCAGGAACGCGATTCCGATCTCAAACGTGTGACGACGACCGGCTTGACAACCGCAGCGACGGCCACAGCGCATGGAAATGGTGCACCGGTCCGTGACCGGCACCGATCTGCAACACGTCCGCCGCACGGATGGCTGCGGTCAGGTAATCCTTGGCCATGGCCACCGCGTCGCCGAGCGGCAGGCCATCGGCCAGACCGGCCGTAATCGCCGAGGACAGGGTGCAGCCGGTCCCGTGCGTGTTGGTGGTGGCGTGGCGCGGCGCGCGATACCAGCGGGGCGCCGCTTCGCGGGTGAGGAGAACGTCGGCGCTTTCCGCACCGCCAGCGTGACCACCCTTCATCAGCACGGCGCGGGCACCGAGCGACAAGAGTCGCTCGCCCTGCCCGATCATCTCGCTTTCGGTCTCGGCGACGGGCTGGCCGGAAAGACGCGCCGCCTCCGGCAAATTCGGTGTGAGCAGGAAAGCGCGGGGAACCAGCGCCTCGCTCAGAACGGCCACCGCTTCCGGCACAAGGAGCGAATCGCCCGAGGCCGCCACCATGACGGGATCGACCACCACCGGCCCTGCGCCATGCGCATCGAGCCCCTCGGCGATGGTGCGGATGACGTCTGCGCGCGAGACCATGCCGATCTTCACCGCCCGCACGTCGAGGTCGGAGAACACAGCATCCATCTGCGCCCGCACGAAGGCGGGCGGAACGTCATGAACGGCGGAGACCCCAAGGGTGTTCTGCGCGGTGAGCGCGGTGATCACGCTGGCGCCGTATACGCCGAGCGCCGAGAACGTCTTCAGATCGGCCTGGATGCCGGCACCACCGCCGGAATCGGACCCCGCGATCGTCAGCGCGATGGGCGGCGCCTTCGCCGGAGACGCCGTCACGACTGCCCCTCCGCCGCGAGTGCGCGGTCCACCACGAGCCGAAGGGTCCGCGCCGCCATCCACGGATCGGGCGCGGCGCCGATGGCGGAGATGACTGCAACCCCGTCGACGCCGGCAGCGACCACGGCGGCCGCGTTGTCGGCGTGAATGCCGGAGATCGCGCCGACCGGCACCTTGGGATCGAACCGGCGAATGTCCTCCGCGATGCGGCGCAGTCCGTCGAGACCGACCGGCGGCTCCGCATCCGGTTTGCTGCCCGTGCGAAACACGCAACCGATGCAGACATAGTCGACGGCCTCGTAGGCGGCGTCGCGCGCCTCAGCGACGCTGCCGATGCTGAGGCCGATGATTGCGTCCCGCCCCATCAGCCGTCGCGCATCCCGGGCGGCCATATCGTCGAGGCCGACGTGAGACCCGTCGGCGCCCGCTGCGAGCGCCACGTCCACCCGATCGTTGATGACGAGCGGAACGCCGGTGCCTTCCAGCGCAGCCTTCAGCGCGCGAGCATTGGCGATCATTTCGCGGGTGGAGCCGTGCTTATCGCGGTACTGCACCAGCGTCGCGCCACCGGCGACGGCGGCCTTCGCAACGTCGACGAGCGACCGACCGCGCGTCTGCAGCGGATCGACAAGGCAGTAAACCCGGAGATCGACCGGCCGTCGCAGGCGAGGTTCAGGCCCGCCCTCGTTGTTGTAGGCCAGCACGTTCATCTCTCAATTCCCTCCGCCGGCATGACCCGGATCAGGTGCTTCGGGGTTGGCCGCAACCTCTCAGTCCTCTTTGCACCGACGTCAGAAAATCGCGCGAAACGAGCAATTTCGAGGCCGGGCCGGACACCCCCATGAGATCCGCCTTCACTTAAGCGGCCCTACGCGCTCCCGCAAGGCATGTCGTCTCCAGGATGGAAATTCCCGGCTGATGGCTGCGCCCGCACGGGCTGACGGCGCGCCGCCGAGCCACGCGGAGTTGACGCTGGCGGGCGCCGCACTCATACCACCGGCAACAATCGTTCCGGCGCGCCGTCACCAAGCCGCGCCGCTGCTGCGGGACCCTTATCCATGGATGACATCGCAACCGCCGGAAGCGGACACACAACGGCGCCGCGGCGTGTCCATGTCGTCGGCGGCGGACTTGCAGGGTCCGAAGCCGCCTGGCAGCTCGCCCAGCGCGGCGTTCCGGTGACGCTGCACGAGATGCGTCCGGTCCGCACCACCGATGCGCACCGGACGGACCAGCTGGCGGAACTCGTCTGCTCCAACTCGTTCCGATCCGATGATGCAGAGACGAACGCGGTGGGCGTGATTCATGCGGAGATGCGGCGCGCCGGATCGCTGATCCTGGCGGCCGCCGATGCGAACCCGGTTCCAGCCGGGGGCGCGCTGGCGGTCGACCGCGAGGGTTTCTCGGAGGCCGTCTCCGCGGCACTTGCCTCCCATCCGCTGATCGAGATCGCCCGGGGCGAGATCGCCGGGTTGCCGCCGGAAGATTGGGACAGCGTGATCCTCGCCACCGGTCCCCTTACCTCGCCCGCACTCGCCGAGGCGATCCGCGCCCTCACGGGCGAGGACTCCCTCGCCTTTTTCGACGCCATCGCGCCGATCGTGCATCGCGACAGCGTGAACATGGACGTCGCCTGGTACCAGTCGCGCTACGACAAGCCGGGGCCGTTCGGAACGGGCAAGGATTATCTCAACTGCCCCATGAACCGCGAGCAGTACGAGGCCTTCGTCGCCGCGCTTGTCGCCGCTGACACCGTGTCGTTCCACGAGTGGGAAGCTTCGACCCCCTATTTCGACGGCTGCCTGCCGATCGAGATCATGGCGGCGCGCGGACCGGAGACCCTGCGGCACGGGCCGATGAAGCCGATGGGACTGACCAATCCCCGCTCGCCGGACGTGAAATCCTACGCAGTCGTGCAACTGCGGCAGGACAACGCTCTCGGCACGCTCTACAACATCGTCGGCTTCCAGACGAAGCTCAAATATGGCGAGCAGGCCCGCATTCTCAGAATGATCCCGGGCCTGGAAAACGCAGAATTCGCCCGCCTCGGCGGCCTGCACCGGAACACCTTCCTGAATTCCCCGAAGCTGCTCGATGGCGCTCTACGGCTGAAGGCGGCCCCGCGTCTGCGCTTTGCCGGTCAGATCACAGGCTGCGAGGGCTATGTGGAATCGGCCGCCGTGGGGCTGATGGCGGGACGGTTCGCGGCCGCGGAGCGGCTGGGGCTCGAGCCGGTTCCGCCGCCGCCGACAACCGCCATGGGCGCCCTTCTCGGGCACATCACCGGGGGCCATCTCGCGGTCGAGGAAGAAGGCAAGCCGCGTTCGTTCCAGCCGATGAACGTCAATTTCGGGCTGTTCCCGCCGGTGGAGACGCCGAAGCCGGAGGACGGCACGCGCTTGCGAGGTGCCGCCAAGACACTCGCCCGAAAGAAGGCGCTGTCGGCCCGAGCCCTGCGGGATGCGGACGCATGGCTCGCCGACGCCGGGATCGGCGTCCCCGCCGCGCCGGCGCTCGAGCGGGCATGACGGGCGCGTCGCCGCGCCCGCCGCTCCGGCGGATCAGACGAGTTCGGCGAGGGCCGCAGGACTGAAGTTCATCAGCTTCTCGTGTTCGCGGGCCTGGATCTTGTTCGGCCAGGCCGGATCTGTGATCAGCGCACGTCCGACCGCGATCAGGTCGAACTCGTCGCGCTCCATGCGGCCGAGAAGCTTCTCGACGCCGGCAGCGCTCGCCCCCTCGCCCTTGAAGGCGGCGAGGAAGTCGCCGGAAAGCCCGACGGACCCGACGCTGATGGTTGTCGCGCCGGTCAGCTTCTTGGCCCATCCGGCGAAGTTCAGGCCGTCGGCCCCATCGACTTCCGGGAATTCCGGTTCCCAGAAGCGCCGCTGGGAGCAATGCAGCACATCGACGCCGGCCTCGACCAGCGGAGCGAGCCAGTCGCTCATTTCCGCCGGCGTGAATGCCATGCGGGCGGTGAAGTCCTGCCCCTTCCACTGGCTGACACGCAGGATGATCGGGAAGTCCGGTCCGACAGCAGCGCGGATCGCCGAAACTACCTCGGCCGCGAACCGGCTGCGCTCGCGCAACGTGGTGCCGCCGTAACGATCCGTCCTGAGGTTCGTGCCCGCCCAGAAGAATTCGTCGATCAGGTAGCCGTGGGCACCGTGGATTTCGACGGTGTCGAACCCCAGCCGCTTCGCGTCGGCGGCGGCGCGGGCAAAGGCCGCGACGGTGTCGGCGATCGCCGCCTCGCTCATCGCCTCGCCCCGCGGCTGGCCCGGTGCGACGAGACCCGAAGGGCTTTCGATGGGCGCATCCGGCACCCACTCGGGATTCGGGCCGATGGTCGCGCCGGTATGCCAGATCTGCGGACCCATCCGCCCACCCGCTGCATGAACCGCGTCGATGACCTGCTGCCAGCCCGCAAGCGCGGCATCGCCGTGGAAGAACGGAATGCCGGGATGATTGCGGGATGCCGGGCGGTCGATCACCGTTCCTTCAGAGAGGATGAGGCCGACACCACCTTCGGCGCGGCGCCGATAATAGGCGGCATTGGCCTCGCCCGGCACACCTTCGGGCGCGAACATGCGCGTCATGGGCGCCATGACGATACGGTTCTTCAACGTCAGCGATTTGAGCGTAAGCGGGCGGAACAGGACGTCGGTATCGGCACTCATAAAACGAGGCTCCGTTGATGCGGGAGCCCCTTAAGTATACATGAGAGACCTAGCGTCAATCAGGTACTTCAAGTCGACTAGGTATCGCCGAGGAAACCGCTCCATGGAGACAATCGCTCCTCCGCACACGGAGGCCACGAAGTGCGCCGCCGCCCATTTCGCGGCGCATTGCCCGAGCCGCATCCTGTTCGACCAGATCGCGGATAAATGGTCGATGATGGTGCTGACCGTCCTCGATCCGGGCCCGCTGCGCTTCAATGCCGTGAAGCGCCAGCTCGAGGGCGTGACACAGAAATCGCTCACTCAATGTCTGCGCAGGCTGGAGCGGAATGGCCTGATCTCGCGCCGCGTCATCCCCGTCTCGCCGGTCGCGGTGGAATACGAGATCACCCCACTCGGCCGCACCCTGCTGCAGCCCTTCAAGGCGCTCCACGCGTGGACACTGCAGAACATCACCGAGGTGGAACAGGCGCGCCGCACCTTCGACGAGAGGGCGGGATAGCGGGACGGGCTATCGATCCGCTGCGGCATCCGGAAGACGGCGGCAACCGGTCCGTGTCAGGCCGTCTTGATCCCCTCCGGCCGCAGCCGGTCGTAGCCGTTCACACGGTAGATCAGCGCAGAGACGAGCCAGCTTGCGATGAAGAGGCCAACCACGGCAAAACCGAAATTGGCGAGATCGTCGTTGAGCGCCGCCACAAAATCCCAGACGCCGCCGGCAAGGCCGAGCTTCTCACTGATCAGCCCGAGCGCCTCCAGACCGCCGATGAACACCGCGACGACAACCGACGCGGCTGTGATCGTCAGGTTGTACCAGAGTTTCCGGACCGGGTTGATGAACGCCCAGCCATAGGCCCGCGTCATCAGCATGCTGTCGAGGGTGTCCATCAGCGACATGCCCGCGGTGAACAGCGCCGGAAACACCAGGATCGTCCACACCGACATGCCCTGGGCGGCCTGTGCGGCGGAGATGCCGAGAACGCCGATCTCCGTCGCGGTATCGAAGCCGAGCCCGAACAGGAAACCGATCGGATACATGTGCCAGGAGCGGCGGACGACGCCGAACAGACGGCGAAACAGCCGCGCAAAGAATCCGCGGCCCGCCAGCAGGGCATCAAGTTCCTCGTCCATCACCTGCTCCCCACGGCGGAGGCGTTGGAAGGCGGACCAGATGCCTATCAGGATGACAAGGTTCGCAAGGCCGATCGCCAGCAGGAAAGACGCGGAAACTGCCGTGCCGATCATGCCGCCGATGACATGGAAATCCTCTAGGTGTGCCCGCATCGCCATGGCCGTGGCCGCGATGAGGACGGTCGCGATCACGACGATGGACGAGTGGCCGAGGGAGAAGAAGAAGCCGACAGAGAACGGCGCCTTGCCCTCCTGCATCAGCTTGCGGACGACGTTATCGATCGCTGCGATATGATCCGCGTCGAAGGCATGGCGCAGGCCAAACATATAGGCGAGGAAGGCCATGCCGAGCAGTGAGGGATGGCCGGAAAACGCTGCCCACGCCCAAATCCAGGCTGCGGCGTTCGCAGCGACGAGGAACGCCAGAACGATGGCAGCCTTTGTGCGGACGGACGACCTGCCGTCGTCGAACACGCCCAGGATCATACGTTCTTCCCCAATCCGCTTATGCCGCCAGATTGGCACGAACAACGACGGAACGCGAGGCGGATGACGTGGAGCGTTGTCCGATCTGATCAAGATCATCAGATCGGAGCGAAATCATTTTGAATTTAAAGACTTGAGCATATCCGCTCAGATCAGTTCAATCTGACGGGACATGCTCTGGACGGCCGGAGGCTGTGCGGAGGTGGCATTGTCCACGTCCCTCTGGCGCCGCCGCGCGGCTCCGGGCTTGCGCAGGCGGCTTTCCGGGGACGAAGATGCCCGGCGCCTACAAACCCGCCCCGCCGTTCGCCGGATCGGAGACGCAGATGACTCCCGAATTTCTCCTGACGTCGCTGATCATCGTCGCCTCGCCCGGGACGGGCGTTCTCGTCACGCTGGCGGCCGGCCTTTCCCGCGGCACACGGGCGTCGATCGTCGCGGCATTCGGCTGCACGCTCGGCATCGTGCCGCACATGGTCGCCGCCATTACCGGCCTCGCCGCCTTGCTGCATGCGAGTGCGGTGGCGTTCGAGACCGTGCGCTATGCTGGCGTCGCCTATCTTCTCTACATGGCGTGGAGGACGCTGCGCGAGAACGGCGCCCTGAAGATCGAGGCCGACGAGACGCCGCGCTCGGTTCGGGAAGTGATCGTCTCCGCGATCCTCGTCAATCTCCTCAATCCGAAGCTGTCGATCTTCTTCTTCGCCTTCCTGCCCCAGTTCGTCGGCGCTGGCGCGGCGTCTGCGCTGCCGCAGATGCTCGAACTGTCGCTCACGTTCATGGCGATGACGTTCGTCGTGTTCGTCGTCTACGGCGTGTTCGCTGCCTCCGTGCGCAGCCGCATCCTGTCGCGTCCGGCGATCGTGACCTGGATGCGCCGGACGTTCGCCGCCGCCTTCATTGGCCTCGGTGTCAAACTCGCGCTGACGGAACGGTGACGCCGGCTTCCATTCGTGAGGAGGCGAATGCCGGCGACAGCACCAATCAAGTCAGACCGTCATTCCTTGTCGGCGAAGGGGTTCTCGCCCTTGCGCAGTGACAGACGCACCGGGCAGCCGCGCAGTTCGAACGTCTCGCGAATGCCGTTGACGAGATAACGCGTATAGGAGTCGGGAAGCGCCTCGGGGCGGGAACAGAATACGACGAAATGCGGCGGGCGCGACTTCGCCTGTGTCATGTAGCGCAGCTTGATGCGGCGACCGGACACCGCCGGCGGCGGATGATGCTCCAGAACCGCACTGAGCCAGCGGTTCAGGCGGCCGGTGGAGATGCGCTGGGTCCACACCTCGCGCGCCTTGAACGCCGCCTGCATGAGGCGATCGATGCCGTCGCCCGTGAGGCCGGAGACCGGGATCATCTCGACGCCGCGGATCTGCGGTAGCAGCCGTTCGACCCGCTCGCGGGCGTCGCGCAGCGCCGCATTGCGGTCCTCGACGAGGTCCCACTTGTTGAGCGCGATCACGACCGCGCGGCCTTCACGCACGACGAGATCGGCGATCTGGAGATCCTGCTTCTCGAACGGCGCCGTGGCGTCGAGCGTGACCAGCACCACTTCCGCAAAGCGGATTGAGCGGAGCGTCTCGCCCACCGACAGCCGTTCCAGCTTGCCTTCGACGCGGGCCTTGCGCCGCAGTCCCGCCGTGTCCACCAGGTCCACGCGCCGGCCGCGCCATTCCCACGGCACAGTGATCGAATCACGGGTGATGCCGGCCTCCGGACCGGTAAGCAGCCGGTCCTCACCCAGAATCTGATTGATGAGCGTCGACTTGCCCGCATTCGGCCGGCCGACGACAGCCATCTTCAGCGGCCGACCGAGGAGCCCTTCCTCGTCTTCCTCGTCGGTATCGACGACGACGGCTTCAGCCACGACATCTTCCTCGGATGTCGGGTCCGGGAAATGTGGCATGAGGGCTTCGTAGAGGTCGGCGAGGCCCTCGCCGTGCTCGGCCGAAATCGCCACGGGTTCGCCAAGGCCAAGACCATAGGCCTCCATCGCGCCCGCCGCGCCGGCCTTGCCTTCCGACTTGTTGACGAGAAGGATCACCGGGCGCGAGGTGCGCCGCAGGATATCGGCGAAATGCTCGTCGATCGGCGTCACGCCGGCGCGCCCGTCGATCACGAACAAGACGATGTCGGCCTGCTCGATCGCGGCGTCGGTCTGCGCGCGCATCCGGCCTTCGAGGCTTTCGGAATCCGCTTCCTCAAGGCCGGCGGTGTCGACGATGGTGAAGGTGAGATCGCCCAGGCGGCCGGTGCCTTCACGGCGGTCGCGTGTCACGCCCGGCGTGTCGTCGACGAGCGCGATACGACGGCCGACGAGCCGGTTGAACAGGGTCGACTTGCCGACATTCGGCCGTCCGACGATGGCGACGACGAGATCCATCTGGTTCCCCAAAGTGCGGCACCTTCGGTGCCGCCATAAAGCGTATTGAACATGGCTGCGGCGCCTGCGGTCCATTGGACCGGCAAGCGCCGCGCCACATATTCGATCGGTGCACCGTGTCCGGCGGCTCAACGGTAGCCGGACAGCGTCCCGATGCCTGAAACCACGACCATCGTGCCGGACGCCACAACCGGCGACATGAAGGCCGGATCGCCGATCTTGCGCGGCGTGGCGACCTGGCCGGACTGCGGATCGACCGTTACCATTTCACCGACGCTCGACACGAACCACAGCTGGCCACCGGCAAGCACCGGGCCGGCCCAATGAGAGCGCTTCGACTTGGTGCTCACGACCGGCAGCTGGGTCGACCACAGCGGCTTGCCGGTGAGCCGGTCCAGCGCCGCGGCGCGGTCGTCGAGATCAACCAGGAACAGCGCATTGCCCGAAACCACCGGCGTATGGGCGCTACCGACGTTCTGGTCCCACTTGCGCTCGCCGCTCTTCAGGTCGACGGCGATCGTGCGGCCTGAAACGCCCGAGGCATAAACCATACCGTCGGCGATGACAGGGCTCGCCGCGACATCGGACAGCGACGACAGCGCCATGGTGCGTGTCGCCTGGGTCACGGCGTCCGACCAAAGCGGCTCGCCCTTGGCGATGTCGAAGCCCATCACCTCACCGGATGAATAGGGCACGACGAGATTGTTGCCGGAGACGGCCGGGTTCGCCGCGGCGAGCAGCCCACCGGATTCAGGAATGCCGCGGTACGACCAGGCCTCGGTGCCGTCGGCCTCATTGACGGCAAACACCACGTTCTGATCGCTGACGACGAACACCTTGCCGCCGGAGACAGTGGGCGCGCCGCGCGCCGGCGTTGTCAGATCCTTGGTCCAGAGCGTCTTGCCGCTCGAGGCGTCGAGTGCGGTCAAAGCCCCGTAGCCCGTTGCGACGAACACCTTGCCCTGATCGTAGGCGACACCGCCGCCCAGCGCGACGCTCTTCTCGCCTTCGGGCTTCAGCGAAACCTGCCAGGAGCGTCCGCCGCCGGACAGCGACAGTGCGGAGACCGAACCGTTCGGCTGGTAGACGAACACCTGACCGCCGCCGATCACCGGACGAGCCGATACGCGATCGGCGATGGAGCCGCCCGCAAGCCAGTTGGTGCCGACGCTGCCGCCCATCACGGTCGAGCTCCAGGCCCGGCCGCCCGAGCCGGAGAATGCGACGTTGCCCGGGTTGTTGTTCGCGGGACCGCCGGCATTCGGCCATTCGGCATTGGACTGGGCGGCGCTGATCGTCGCCGAAGAGCGGGTCTGGGACGCACTCGCAAGCGCATCGTCGCTGGTGAACACGTCGACGCGCGTCCCGGGCAGCGGCGTCTGCTTCGGATTGAAAGGGTTCAGGCTCGACAGCGTGTCGCAACCGGCGAGGCCGAACGCGAGCACTGCCGCAAGGGCAAGACGGGCAAGGGGAGAGACGGAGGCGGACGGCGGCATGAGGTCCCTCGGCATTGGCGGACTATCATCGGAACGGCGACGCGCCCTGCTCGGGCGCGTCGCGGCTTCGGCCTCAGGAGGCGTCGTTGGCGTGTTCTGCCGGAGCCGGCATGGCGCTCTGGATGACCGCCAGCATGATCCGGGCCCGATCGATGGCGTCGCTCGGGCCATCGGGATCGCTGACAATCGCCTGGAAATAACGCTGCGCAGCCTCTAGATCGCCGCCGGCATAGGCCGCAAGGCCCATGATCTCACGCGCCGGCTGGCGCCAGGGCCCACCCTCCACCGCAAGTGAGGAAACCCGCGTTTCCGCACCCTTCGGGTCAGCCCCTGCGAGGGCGAGATAGCCGGCACGAACGTGGGCGAGATTGCGATAGAGAATCGGTACCGAACCGTCGGAAGCGATCGCATCGAACGCGGCGATGGCAGCCGCGCTGTCGCCACCGGCGGCAAGCTCGCTCGCAGCACGGAACTGTCCGAGGATCTTGTAGCCGCCGCCCTTTTCGTCGGCGAGTTTCTGCATCGCGGCGGCGGCGGCCTTGTGATCGCCGGCGGCAGCCGTCTGGAGTGCGGCATAGAACTGGTCGCCGCCGGACTTGGCGTGAGACTCCTTCCAGGCCTCCCACGCACGCCAGCCGCCGACCCCGGCAACGACCACGACGGCCAAGCCGATCACATAGATACCGAACCGGTTCCACAGCCGCTTGAAGCGCTCGTGCCGCAGATCCTGTTCGATCTCGTTGAAGATATCCGCCATCGTCCTCGTTCCCGCCGCGCGGCGCTCGCCGTGCGGCGCGTTGCCGCGCACAGGCGCAGCCAGCCTTCGTTCGCCGGACGCTTACCGCGTTCGCGGGAATTCGCCAAGCAAGAGTTGGTGTATCGGCCTCGCCGTGCGGGCGCCGGCTGGGCGCCAAGGCCCGGTCAGACGACCGGGACGCCGATCAGCAGCAGATGCAGTTTGAAGACGATCACGGCGTAAACAAGGAGGCCGATTACAATCGCGAGCACATCGTTGCGCCAGGGGCCACCTGAAACCACCACCTGCCCCGCCGCCTCGCGCCGCTTCAGCGAAATCCGGTCGGCGACGGACCAGAGGAGGAAGGCCGCAAACAGGGTGACGGATGCCATGTCGCCGTTGGCGAGAAGATGTGCGAACGCCCAGATCATCACCGCCGTTACCATCGGATGGCGGACGAAAAGGCGAATGCGTCCGGGCAGATAGGTCGCAACAATCAACACCGACGCCACCGCCATGAGGAGCATCGTGACATGGCGCAGCCAGAACGGCGGCACGTAGAACTCGGTCGCGCCCTCGGCGCGCGCCTGTCCGTACCCCAGCACGATGAGCACGAGCCCGACCAGGGAGACGACGGAATAGACGATTCGATAGGGCGTCGCTCCCATGCGCGCCACCAACGGCGCGCGAAACCGCGACGTGGGAAGCAAGTGCGCCCCGAGAAAAATCACCAGCCCGACAATGAGGCACAGCATCGCCGCCCTCCGCATGAGAACGGGGCACCTTAGAGCAGTTCGCGCACCAACGAACGGTGTCGCGGCGTCGCGCGTGGCGCGACGCCGCAGCCAAGACCGCCCGGGCCAAGGTCGCCCGAGCCAAGGCCGCCTGAGCCAAGGCCGCCTGAGCCAAGGCCGCCTGAGCCAAGGCCGCCCACGGACTATTCCTGCGACCGCGCCTTCTCCAGCGGAATATAGCCGAGCGGCAGCGACGTCGTATATTTGATCTGCTCCATCGCGAACGTCGTGCTCACGTCGGAGATGTCAATCTTCGAGATAAGCTTCTTGTAGAAGGCATCGTAGGCGGCGATGTCGGGAACAACCACACGCAGGAGATAATCGACGGAGCCCGCCATGCGGTAGAACTCGACGACCTCCGGGAATTCCTGGATGACCGTCGCGAAGCGCATCAGCCAATCCTGGGAATGCTGGCTGGTGACGATCGAGACGAACGCTGTGACAGGCGCATTTACCTTGGCGGGATCAAGCAAGGCGACCCGCCCGGTTATCACGCGATCCTCCTCCAGCTTCTGGATTCGGCGCCAGCACGGTGTGGTCGACAGCCCGACCCGCCGTGCGATCTCCGCCACGGGAACGGTGCAATCCTCCTGGAGGATCGACAGAATCTTGCGGTCGGTGCGGTCGATCATGGCACCAATCATCCTATTATCTATAGACTGAATCGACTAATCGCCTCATGAGATACACGTTCCGGATTTGACCCGCAACAGGAATGAATTTCCACAAAAGAAATAAGGTCACGGCCGCCGCGAAATGAAGGCGGCCCACGAGGCCGGCGGCACAAGGCCCGTGCCGCACGGCCTCCGGGTGACGTCAGTGCGTGCCGCCGCTCGGTCCGGAGACGCCGGCGCCCGCGAATGTCGCCATGCCGGCATGGGTGCGAGCGGCAGCGCGCACGATGCTTGCGGCGAGTGCGGCGCCGGTGCCCTCGCCGAGCCGCATGCCGAGATCGAGCAGAGGTTTCTTGCCGAGCCGTGCCAGAACGGCGGCATGCGCCGGCTCGGCCGAGAGATGCCCGATCAGGCAATGGTCGATGGCGTGATCGTCCACCGCATGCAGCACTGCCGCCGCCGATGTGGCGACGAACCCGTCGACGATGACCGGGATGCGCTGGTGCCGGGCGGCCAGGATCACGCCCGCCATCGCCGCGATCTCGCGGCCACCGACCCGGCGCAAGATCTCAAGCCCGTCGCGCTCGCCGCCGATCCGCGCAACGGCCGCGGCGACTGCCGCCCGCTTGCGCGCGAGGCCGGCATCGTCGACCCCGGTCCCGCGGCCGATCCAGTCAGAAGCCTCGCCGCCGTAGAGCGCATGATAGATCGCCGCTGCGACGGTGGTGTTGCCGATGCCCATTTCGCCGATGCAGAGCAGGTCCGTGCCACCGGCAATCGCCTCCATGCCGAAAGCCATCGTCGCAACGAGACCGACCTCGTCGAAGGCGTCCTCTTCGGTGATGTCAGGAGTCGGCACCTCGATGGCGAGTTCGAGCACCTTGAGGCCGATATCCTCGGCAAGACAGATCTGGTTGATGGCCGCGCCGCCCGCGGCGAAGTTCGCCACCATCTGCAAGGTGACATCGGCCGGATAGGCGGAAACGCCCTTGGCGGCAACGCCGTGGTTGGCCGCGAAGACGGCGACCAGCGGACTGCGCACGTCCGGGGGCGAACGCCCCTGCCAGGCCGCCAGCCATTCGACGAGATGCTCGAGACGCCCGAGCGAACCGGGCGGCTTCGTCAGTTCGCAGTCCCGGCGCCGCACCGCTTCCACCGCCGCACGATCCGCGCCGGGTGCTCCGCGAATCAGGGCACGCATGTCTTCCAGCGGGTGGGCCATCCTGGACATCCTGTGATGAGAGGCTGATGAGGGCCGCGATCCATAGCCCAGATCGGACGGGCGGGCCAATATGCGGGCGCAGAAAGCCGCCGGCCGCTCAGCGCTGGCCGCCGGCGCGGACATCGACGATAATGAAGGCCGTTGAATATCGCTGGAGCGTATCGCGCTTTGCCGGCCTGTTGGCGGCATATCGCGCCCTCTACGTGTGACGGACTCTCGACGGCAGCCCCATCTCGACGGCGGACCCTTGCAGCATTCCTCTTCCCCCTTTGCAGACGCGCTCCTGAAGCGGCTCGCCGAAATCGCGGCTGCCGTCCGCTTCTATTCGCGCCTGCCGGTGCCAAGGTTCGGACCGGCCGACGATCCGGCGGCTCCACCGTCGCTGCCGCAGCTCGCGTGGGCCGTGCCGATCGCCGGTGCGCTGATCGCACTGCCGGGAGCGCTGGTGCTGGCGACCGCCCTTGCGGCGGGACTTGCCGCCCTCCCCGCGTCCGCGCTCGCAGTGGCGGTTCAACTCGCGGTCACAGGTGCGCTCCACGAAGACGGCCTCGCCGACACCTTCGACGGCTTCGGCGGCGGCTGGGGCCGCGAGCGCAAGCTTGAAATCATGCGCGACAGCCGCATCGGTGCCTTCGGCGCCGCCGCCATCGTGATGGCCCTCCTGCTGCGCGTGACGATGTTCGCCGCCATCGCCGGCGGGCTCGGCCCGGGCGCCGCATTCGCGGCCTTCATTGCCGGGCAGTCGGCGTCGCGGGTCGGCGGCGTCGCCCTTCTGGCGATGGTGCCTCCAGCCCGCCGGGATGGCGCGGCCGCGGCGGTCGGGCGACCGCGCACGCAAGACCTCGCGGCCGCGTTCTTTGCGGCGGTCTTGATCACCCTCGTGCTCGTGGCGCCGCGATTCGGCGTGCTCGCTGCGCTCGCAGCCGCCGCACTGATCGCCCTCGTGACCGTCGCCATGGCCTTCTGGTGCGACCACCAGATCGGCGGGCAGACCGGCGATGTGCTAGGCGCCGACCAGCAGCTTTCGGAGATCGCCTTCCTGCTGGTGCTGGCAACCGTGGCCGGTTGAGCGATGGTTCATTCCACGCCCGTTGCAAGGCAATCGTCCATCACTGTCTCCTCGCCCTGCATTCGGCTCTGCGCGATCGACGGCGCCACCGGCCTCTGCCGGGGATGCGGCCGCACGCTGGACGAAATCGCGGCATGGGGTGGGCTCAGCGAGACGGCACGTCTGGCCATCATCGCCCATCTTCCGGAACGGCGAGCAAGGGCCGGGCACACGCCTCGCGACGGAGGGGTTCAGGGCTCGGGATCGCGCGGATCTGAATGAAATCGGCGCAATGTGCCGGCCCGTCATCTTGCCGGACGCAGACTCGGTTCGTACCTGCGAGATGCGACGCCGCAGGCTTGCCCTTCTTCGGGGAAGATGCCGCGGAGGAAGGAACCGAATGAACGCCGGCCCCAATCTCTCCCGTCTGGCACGAACCATCGCCGGCATCGCGTTGCTGGCCGTGTGCGCCTGGGCAGTGGTCGCGTATCTGGCAAATCCACCTGGAACAGGCAGCCGGTCGACGCTCGTCTCGCTCGATTCGTCGCTGCCGCAGGCAGTCGCGCTAGGCGCGATCGCGGTCGCTCTGATCGCGAGCCTCGCGCTTTCACGCCCCCGCTGGCGCTCGGTCGGCGCGGCCGTGCTGCTGTGGGGTGGGCTCGCCGGGCTACTCGTCGCGGGCTATGCGTCCTGGAGCGATCTCGGTGCGGTCGGACGCCGGACGCTTGCAGCCCTTGCGCCCGGCTATGCCGTTTCCGATGGAAGCGGCGCCGTCACCATCGCCCGGGACTCGGCTGGCCACTTCGCCGTGACCGGCTCGGTCGACGGCGCGCCGACCCGGTTCATGATCGATACAGGCGCGTCGAGCGTCGTTCTCACCAGCGCGGATGCGGCGAACGCCGGCATCGCGACCGACACGCTCGATTATTCCCGCCCCGTACAGACGGCCAACGGAGTCGGATGGGCGGCTCCGGTTACGATCGACCGACTGTCGATCGGAGATCTCACGCTGCAGAACCTGCCTGCCCTCGTCGCCCGCCCGGGCGCACTCGATACCAGCCTGATCGGGATGAACGCGCTCAACCAGCTATCGGGCTTTTCCGTCAGCGGAAACACCATGACCCTGACCCGGTAAGACCCTGACCCGATAGCGGGCAGCGGACGGGAAGCGTCGCCGGCGCTCAGGCCGCCTCGTCGGACAACGATGCGCCTTGCGTGACGGCCGAGAGGGCTTCCGCGATCACCTCCACACCGGCACCGGGCCGGTGGGAGGCGACGGTGAGGATGCGCCGCCAGGCACGCGCGCCCGGGCGGCCGGCGAACAGGCCGAGCATATGGCGCGTGATGGAGGACAGCGGCGCACCGCGCGCGCATTCCGCCGCGGCATAGTCCATCATCCTGCGCACCACGGCGACGGGATCGCCGTCCGGCGTGTCTTCGCCATAGAACTGGCGGTCGACCGAGAGCAGAAGCGCTGGCGTCTGGTAGGCGGCACGGCCAAGCATCACGCCGTCGACCTTAGGCGCCAGGGCGAGCGCCTCCTCGATCGAGCCGATTCCCCCGTTGATGCCGACGAAGACGGGTCGGGAGCCGGCATCGAGCCGCTGCTTCAGGCGAAACACGCGATCGTAATCGAGCGGCGGAATGGTGCGGTTCTCCTTCGGCGACAGACCCTTGAGCCACGCCTTCCGGGCATGGACCCAGAGCGCGTCCACGCCTTCAGCCACGACGGCGTCAGCGAGAGCGTCGAGCGCCACCTCCGGGTCCTGGTCGTCGATTCCGATCCGGCATTTGACGGTCACGGGCACCGCGACAGCGGCCTTCATCGCGGCGACGGAACGCGCCACGAGCGCGGGCTCCGCCATCAGGCAGGCGCCGAACCGGCCGTCCTGCACGCGGTCGGAAGGGCAACCGACATTGAGATTGATCTCGTCATAGCCGCGGTCCGCGGCGATGCGCGCGGCCTCGGCGAGCATCGCGGGATCGCTGCCGCCGAGCTGCAGGGCTACCGGATGCTCCTCCTCGGCAAAGCCGATCAACCGGTCCCGGTCGCCGTGGATCACGGCCGCAGCGGTCACCATCTCCGTATAGAGCAGAGCCCGGCGCGACAGCATGCGATGGAAAGCCCGACAGCGCCGGTCGGTCCAGTCCATCATGGGGGCCGTGGCGAACCTGCCGACGGCGCGGTAGCTTTCATATGCTGTCGTCATCCGGACACCTTCCCTGCGATGGCCAAACGCGGCGCATTCTCATTTCACCGGTTGGTCTCACAAGTCCGGCCTGGTTGAAACGGTCACGTCCGAGAGCGGCCGCGCGGCCGACAGCCGCCCCTTTCGGCGAGGTGTACAGCGCCCGGACGAGAAGAGAAAGCGAGGTGCCGAGCGGGCACCCGCCTGTGGATCGTCTCAGGACGAAAGCTGCACGACAGTTTGGCTCTATAGTGGCGATAAAATACAAATTGGCGGATTTATGGACGCTCGTTACAAAGTCGTTGCGAACCCTGAGGGCAGGTGCGCGGGGGCCGAGGCGACTCGGATGGGGTATGAGGCTTAAGTGTGCTGCCGCGCTCGGCTGCGCGCCGAGAAAGACGGTGTCGAATCGCGGTTACTCCCGGACGGGACGACCGGGAAACCCTGGTACTCGTCCACGGTGCCGCGCACTTACCATCGCGGTCGCCGAGCCGACGGCATTGACGCCACGGCGCCCGAAATCTCCGCGCATCGTAGAAAGTGTGAGGCTGGCGTGGTGAGACGCTCGATAGACCCGAATATAAGCGATTATCCCGCCCCGATGAGCGCCGAAAAGGCACGGCGGGAGGCAAGAAACGCCAAGCGTCTGAACAGGCAGGTGCCTTACGGCCACCCGTATCGGCTATCGCCGCAATTCGTTCCGTATTGGCTCGCGAAGCTGATCGGCAAACTAGACGCCTACATGAATGCGCCGATCTCTCGCAGTCAACGCGCCGGTCGACGCCGGTCTTAGTGGCATTCACGCAACAGCCTCGAAAGAACAGTCCGAGGCACTGACATTATGTTTTCATCGCTGAACGCCATACCTCGCGGACACTAAAGCGGCAGCGGTCAACGATATAAATTAAAGTTCAACGACGGGCCGGAACGGCAGATTGTTGTACGATAAATAAGAGAATCTGTTTCGCGCATAAAAGTCGACAGATTCAGTCTTTCTTTGAATGAGGGTGGATTTTTCGGCGTATATCGTTCGCTTTGAAGTTATAAATACTAAAATATGTAGAATTTTACATTTCTTAACAAACCGCTAAAATTTCAATCATCGTCAAATTCACCTCCATATGTGCGAAACCGCACATATGTAATCAGGCGGGAAGGGTTGCCGTCCCGAAAGGCGTGGTGTACCGTTCAGATATGGGTACTGGGTTTGTCTCTGGGTGGGGTTCAAGACGCAATGCAAAATTCGGTTCGTAAGGGCGTGATCGCCGGGCTCGGGCTCCTTCTGGCTGTTACGCAGGCCTCCGCAGCTGAAGTCAGCGTTGTTTCCGGCGTCGTCAAACAGGGCAGCGGCACCGTCGTTTCCAAGGGTGGCACGCTCGGCGACGTGACGTCCGGCAAGTCTGTCGTGGCCCTCGCCGACAGCGTTGTGCAGATTTCTACCTCCTGCGGGGCTAAGAACGTGTCGCTGGCATCCGGCAGCAGCCTGCCGGCGGACTTCGCGGTTTGCGCGGCCGGCAAGGCTCCGTTCAGTCTGGCTGCAGGCCAGGCGTCTGGCGCTGGGGCTGCCGCGGGTGCTACCGGGGCTGCCGCGGGTGCTACCGGGGGTGCGGCTGGCGCTGGGTCCACCGCTGGTGTGGGCGGCGCGGGTGGGGCTGCTGTTGGCGGCACGATCGCTGGGATGGGTGTGGCAGGCGGTGTCGCTGCCGTGGTTGGCACCGCCGCTATTGTGGCTGCTGTTGCAGGCGGGGCGAGCTCGAATGGTGGTGGCGGCGGCGGTCCGCTTCCCTCGGCCCCGCCCCTCTGAAAACGTCTCGATGATAAGACGATAGCGGCGCGCTTCTGATTGTGACCAAAGTCGCTTCGTCTTCACGAATGTTTATGTCGGGGGAAGCGGGTCGCGTTCTCCTGATCTATACGATTGTCGTTGTCTCAATCGTGTTCCTTTTGAGCGGTATGCCTGCGCGAATCGCAAGCATACCGCTTTTTGTTTTTGCGCTCTGGCACCTCGCACAACGCCGGATGATCACGGGCGAAATCGTCGCCATGTGGATCTCGGGCGCGGTGATCGCGCTGCCGCTGCTGCAGCTCGTGCCACTGCCGCCGGAGGTGTGGACCCGCCTGCCCGGCCGCGATTTCATCGTCGTGGGGGATATGATCCTGGGTGAAAAGCCCGCGTGGCGACCGCTGAGCCTAGACCCGGCGCAGACGATGCGCGCTCTATTGTTCATGTTGCCGGCCTTCGCGGTCTACTACGCCACCCTCGCGCTCGATGCCCGCAGCCGTCGGCTGCTGGCGCTTGTGATCGTGATCCTGGCGACCGTCAGCGTCCCGCTCGGGCTCGCCCAGGTTGCTGGTGGCGTGGACAGCCCGCTGCGCCCGCTGCTCGGCCGCAGCCATGGCAATGTTCCGGTGGGTTTCTTCGCGAACCGGAATCATTTCGCCGCCCTCCTCTATGCCGCCATTCCGCTCACGGTCGCCGGTGTCGTCCTTTCGCTCGACCGGCATGACGGGCGGCGCCTCGCGGGCGTCGTCGGCGGCCTCGTGATCATCGCCACCCTGCTGCTCGGCGCGGGTATGTCGGCATCCCGCTCGGGCGTCGTGCTGTCGATGCTCGCGCTCGCCGGCTCCGCGGTGCTGATCTGGCGGCGGGGCGGAACGAGCCGGTATGCCGGCCGGCTCATCACCGTCGCCGTTATCATCGGCGCGTTCCTGGTGCTGGAATTCGGCCTCGCGCGTCTGCTCGCGCGCGCGGCACAGGACCCGCTGGCGGATGCCCGATTCGAGTTCCTGCAGGTTGGAAAGCAGCTCGCGGCCGCTGTTTCGCCGGCAGGCACGGGAATCGGGGCGTTTGCCGGCGCTTATGCGATGTACGAGTCGCTGGATCTGACATCGCGCTATTTCGTCGACTATCTTCACAATGACTGGATGCAGATCTGGATCGAGGGCGGCGCTCTGGCAGCTCTCGTAGGCGCGGCTTTCCTCGCATGGTTCGGATGGCGCTGCTTCCTGGTCTGGCGTCACGGCGGCGGCGCGGCCGCGCCTGATGCCCAGGGCAGGTATGCCGACGATTCGCAGCTGCTGCTGGCACGGGCGGCCACGATCTCGATTGCCTTGCTGATGGGGCACGCGGTCGTCGAATACCATCTCCGGGCATCCGGCATGGAGTGCGTCTTCGCGATTCTGCTGGCGATGCTGACGCCGGCCCCGAGACGTCCGCTTCGTCCGGGCGCACAGGAGCGTCAGCGCCAACAGGGCTTATCCGTTGGCGTCCGCCACTCTCATCGGTCATCCGCGCGGATCGCGGCTCCCTCGCCTCGTCGCACGCCCTGAACGGCGGCGCGCCCATGCGCCGGTTGCGATGGGCCGGAACGCGCATAGTCGGCAAAGCCACTTATGCCGAAGCGGGCGCCGCCGTGCGCGTGCCGGCCCGAGGCGCCGAAGCCCGCACCAGCGCGTGGATGAAACCCAGCTTCTCTTCGATCGGACCGGACAAGACGAAGGGGTAGACATCCGGCTGCCCCATGCTGCGGTTCAGCGCGTTGACGGCAACCGTCACCGAGGGCCATGTCTTCATAAGCGGCTCGATCGAGGCCGAGCGATAGGGATCGAAGGCAATCGCCGCCTTCAGCTGCTCACCGCCCGCGATGCGCGGATTGATCGTCAGTCCGAACGAGCGCGCCGTTTCCAGCGTGTCGACGATGTGCATGTAATGCGCCCAGGTCTCGGCGAAGTCCTCCCAAGGGTGGGACGTCGCATAGGCGGACACGAAGTTCACCTGCCAGTCCGCCGGCGGGCCATCGCTGTAGTGGCGCTGCAGTGCTGCACCGTAGTCCTCGCGCTCGTCTCCGAACACACGGCGGCATTCCTCCAGCATGGGTCCGTCGCGCACGAGGCGATCCCAGTAATAATGCGCGATCTCGTGGCGGAAGTGGCCGAGCAGCGTGCGATAGGGCTCGCCCATCGCGTGGCGTCGCTCCTCCCGAACCGCGTCGTCGGCTTCGGCGATATTGAGCGTAATGAGTCCGTGATCGTGGCCAGTCAGAACGCGCTGCACATTACCCTGAGCATCCACCACGTCAGCGACGAAGTCGAACGCCAGGCCTTCTTCGGGATCATCCTGCCGGGTGGGATGCTGGAGCCCCAGGCGCAGCAGTCCATAGAACAGATAGTGCTTGGCGGTCTCGATCCTCCGCCAGCGCTCGGCGTTCGCCGTGTCGGACAAGTCCGGAAGCGTGCGATTGTGGCGGCACGCCGGGCAGAGCGTGTCGTCGCTGTCTGCCGGCAGCAACCAGTTGCACGCGCCGTCCACGGCGTTGTCGCAGAAGAGCAGCAGTCCCTTCTGCTCGCCCCCCAGTCCACGCCATGCGCCGTCTGAAGGCTCGAGCGTCACCATGGTGCCCGCCTCCGGATCGTAGCCCACGGCGTGACCGCAGGCGATGCAATGGGAATTCTCGAAATAGATCGGACTGTGGCAATGCGAGCATTCAAACAGCTTCATTCTCTCGCTCCAAAGACATGCCCGGATGCCCCGGCAAACGTTCACCATGTCGGCTCGGGTCGACGTCATCCGGTCCGTCCGGTGCTCGACACCCCGCACGCAGCCACGGCGGGGGCTGCAAGCTGCGGACAACGTGTCGGCGCCGCTCCAGTTCCATTCACAGGCCGGTCGCAACCCTCCCTTGCACACGGTGATGCGCTTGCACAGCTTCTCCGATCCGGTTTGCGGTGGGTATGAGAAAGGCCCTTGGCGACCCGCATACATCGTTTAACGTCCGCCCGAGCCGACGGTGACCATGCGTTCACGCCGGCGAAGGGACGGGCATTCTTGGGGGACTCGGTCAGATGCGTTTCGTCGGTCTTGCGAAGGCACTGGGATTGGTTGTCGCAATGGTCGCGGCCAGCCCGGCCGCAGCGGCAGAGCAGGCTCAGACGTCCGGCGGGCTAGACGGCTGGACGATGAAGGGCACGGTGCTGCTGAGCCGGCATGGCATGCGCGGGCCGACGAAGGCGATCCGCTGCGAGGGCAGCGATCCATCCACGTGCCTCGACGCAATCGTGCAGACGCACTGGCCGGACCTCAACGTCGTTGCGGGTCACCTCACGCCACAGGGATACGACCGCGCGGTGACGATGGGCGGCTTCTACCGCTCGCTTTATGCCCATGCCGGGCTTCTGCCGGAACGTGGGTGCCCCGATCCGAAGTCGGTCGAGTTCGTCTCCGACGGCGTCGAGCGCACGGTGATGACCGCGGGCGCCGTAATGGACGGCATGTTCCCCGGCTGCGACCTCAAGGCACTCGCCGTGCACCCGAAGCTCTATGAGGGGCCGAGTTGCGGCTATGACCAGAAGGTGGCGGCAGCGGCAACGCTGGCGCTTGTCGGCGGCTCCTGGAAGACCGTCATCGAGGGTGAACTCGCCGGGCCGCTCGCCGCCATGAGCAAGGTGCTCGGTCCCTTCACGGCCGACGGCTGCAAGGCACATGGCGCGACGGCCCCCTGCTCTCTCGCCACCCTGCCGGTTTCGGAAACAGACCCCGGTGCCGTCTCGGTCGCCTCGCAGCCGGCCGAGCAGTTCATCATGCAGTACGGCGCGGGGCTTTCCGGCGACGAAGTCGCATGGGGCCGGCTGCCCGAAGCGACGGGCAAGCCGCTCCCGGAAGCCCTGACGTTCGTCAACGCCATCCATGCCCTGAGCGACCGGGCCGGTCACATGCCGCGCTATCAGGCTGCCAAGCAGGGTTCCGCCGTGCTCTATCCGGTGCTGGAATCGCTGACGGAGGTTGCGGAGGGTCACGGACCGGCATTCAAGTTCTTTTCAAGCCACGACAACTACATCCTGAATGTCGGCGGTCTCCTCGGCTTGAAATGGCAGCTCGACAGCTATCAGCCCTACCAGATCCCGCCGGGTGGGGCCGTCGCGTTCGAAGTATGGCAGCCGCCCGAGGGGGAACTCGCCATCCGCATCGTCTATTACGCGCAGACCATCGAGCAGCTTCACGACAACACCGCGCTCAGCGTCGCGCAGCCGCCCGCCTCCACGGTGATGCCGGTTGCGGGATGCTCGGTCTATGCCAACGGCGCCTGCCCCTGGAGCACCTTCCGCAAGATCGCAACGGGCGCCATCGACATGGCCTGCGTGGACCCCAAGCGGAACTGAAGTGCGGAACTGAAAAAGCGGAAAAGGCCAGGCGTTCGATGCGCGAATGGCGAGTGGAGTGCCCCTCGCCGCTTCAGCGCAGGAACACCCAGGCGATCGCGCCGGCGACAAGCGCAATCGCGCTGACAGACGATGCCGTGAACGCCAGCCCGCGCGAACCGACAGCCGTTGCCATGACACATTTCGAGATCGTGTTCACACCCGCAGCGATCGCGATGCCGGTCGCCGCCGCTTCCACCGCGATGCCGGAGCCAGCCATGCGCGACATGGAAAGTGTCAGGGCGTCGACATCGGCGATGCCCGAGACAGCGGCGACGACGTAGGCACCGGCGTCGCCGAGGGCCCCGACGGCGATTTTCGAAACGAGCGTGATCACCGCGATGAAGCCGGCGAGCTTCAGAGCGACGGCTAGATCGAGCGGATTGCGCAGCGTGAGCGCCGATGACCCGCCTGCCGCGCCGGCGGAACGCCAGAACAGCAGGCCGGCGGAGACCAGGAAAACCGCCGCCGCAGCCGCGAGCGGCCAGGCCAGCGAATAGGCGAGCGACTGGTTGAACAGCACGGCGATGAAGAAGACGCGGGCGACCATCACCGCCGCCGCGAGCAGGATGCCGCCGGCCAGCATGAGATCGCTTCCGCGCCCGCCGCCGCCATCCCGTGAAAGCCGTGCGAGCGTCATGGTCACGGCGGTCGAGGATGCGAGCCCGCCGGCAAGCGAGACCAGCACGATGCCGGCACGGTCGCCGATGGCCTTCACCGCGATGTAGCCGACGAACGAAAGCGCTGCGATGATGATCGCCAGCAGCCAGATTTCTGCGGGGTTGACCGCCTGCCAAGGATCGATCGTGCGATCGGGCAGGATCGGAAGCAGCAGGAAGGTCATCGCAAGCAGGATCAGCCCTGCGCGGATTTCCTCCCAGCTGAGATTGCGGACCCAGGCATGCAGCGGCTGCTTGAGGGCCAGCAGCAGCGTGACCACCACCGCCGACCCGGCGGCGATGCGCACGTCGCCGAGCACGGCATAAGCGCCGAGCACATAGGTCGCCATCGCGGCGACGATTCCCGTCGCGCTGAAATCCCGGTCGACCTGCGCCTCGAGCCAGCGAAACACCGTGAACACCGCCGTCAACGCGACGAGGCCGGCAGCGAGCAGTCCGGCTCCTGCCGCCGGCACCAGCGCCCCGCAGATGCCGCCGAAAAGTCCTGCAATTGCGAACGTACGGAAGCCGGCGGCCCGGCCACCCTCAGCTTCGTTGCGCGCGTGCCACCCGCGCTCGAGCCCGATCAGCAACCCGATCGCGAGTGCGACGGCGAGGCGGACAGCGAGATGCTCGAAGGGCATGGGTTTCGTCTTCCGGCACGGCTGGAGCGGCCGGGGCTCCGGCGCCGCGTCAGCTTAAAGCGCTTTCCCGCCGGAGGAAATCATCGCCCGGACGGTTCGCCGGACGAGCTTTGTGAAGCGCCCGCCCGAATCGCCGGGTAGCCGTCCCCGGCAGCTGCACCGGGTATTCGACGGGAATGACCGCAAGCGGCTCAGGGAAGCGACCGCGCCACCTCTTCGAGTTGCGTCATCGCGGTACCCCAGCCGTCGAAGAAGCCAAGCTCCTCATGCTTCTGGCGATCGGCATCGTCCCTGTGAAGGCAGAGCGCCTTGTAGCGGGTACCGGAACCTTCGTCTTCAAACGTGAAGATGGCGGTGATGCCCATCCCCGGCAGTGCCGGCCGCCAGCCCTCGACGAGCATGGAGGTACACACGATCCGCTCCATCGGCACGATCTCCAGGAAGAGCCCCGGATTGTCGCTCTCCCCGCCATCGGGGCCGCTCATGAAGGTATGAAATGCACCTCCCGCGCGGAAGTCGAAGGCGCGCACCTCCGTCGTCCATGGCCTGGGGCACCACCACTGCCTCAGAATGTCCGGATCGCTCCACGCCCGCCACACCTTCGCACGCGGCGCGGCGACGACACGCACGATCTCAAGATCGAGCCGGCTTGTTGTCATCTTCTGTTCCTCCCTCCAACAAGGCGTCGAGACGATCGAAGCGCGCTTCCCACAGGGCACGCTGTTCGGAGAGCCACGCACCGGCGAGCGCAAACGCGTCCCGGTCGAGCGCGCAGGTCCGCACGCGGCCTTCCTTGCGCGTGACGATCCAGCCGCTGCTCTCGAGCACGCGGATGTGCTTCATGAACGACGGCAGCGCCATGGCGAACGGCTCCGCCAGATCGCTGACACTCGCCGGTCCCTTGCTCAGCCGTTCGAGAACCGCCCGTCTCGCAGGATCGGCCAAAGCTCGGAACAGCCCGTCCAGCCGTTCGCTTGCGTGTTCCAATTCCATGGAGAGCAGTATGGCCGATTCAACACTTAGCTCAAGAGCTAAGTGTTCGTCCGCAGCGGACGCAACCGGGGTTGACCGGGCGGACATCAGGCTTTCAGGAAGGCGAGGCGCTCGTCGGTCCGGCCGGGTGCGATGGCCACGATCTCGGCACTGACGACGCCCTCGGCGACGAACGGATCGGCCTGAACCCTCGTCTCGATCTCGTCAGCGGACGCGTTGTGCGCGAGGATTGCGCCGCCCGCGCCCGGCAACAGGCTTCCGGCGACGAGAAAGACACCGTCGTCGAAACCCCGCCGGAGCCAGGCATTGTGTGCATCCATGAACTGCGGCGCGCGGGCCTTGTCGGCAAAGCGAAGCGTGATGAAGAACACGATCTCTCCGTCAGTCGGGTCGGTGTGCTTCAAGAGTGGAGCTCGCTGGAATCTGGGCGGCGAGCCATGCTTCCATGTCGGCGACTTCGCGGCGGATGAACGCCTCATCGCGGAAGGCGGTGGCAAGCGTTGCCACCCCCTGGCTGCGCATCAGAAGGTGAAGCGCCAGGGTATCGGCGTCGCTCTCGCGCCCGAGCCGTTCGAACTGCCGGCGGAGCCACGCGCGGAACACATCTAACAGGCCGTTCGCCTCCACCCTCGCCGCATGGTCGAGCTTCGCCAGTTCGGCGCAGAGGGTTCCGACCGGGCAACCATGCGCCATGATCTTCGCCCGGTTCATAAGAAGAATATGGACGAAGCTGCGAATGCTTTCCGCCGGGGACGCGGCGCGCTCCTCCCAGGCTGCGAGCATCGCTTTTGTCTTCGCCTTCCTGAGGGCGATCACAGCGCCGAGGATCTCATCTTTCGTCTTGAAATGGTAATAGAAGTTGCCGCGAGACAGCCCGACATCCCGGGCAATGTCTGCGAACGACGTCGCCTCGAAGCCGCGCTCATAGAAAAGCCAATCCGCCACATCCACGATCTGAGCGCGTGTCTCGCCTGCACCCATCCCGGCCCCCCCAAAAACGTCGGCGCTGATATCAAGTCCCAATTTAGGACAATTGACCTACGTCATTAGGTCAATTGTCCTACACGGTCAAGGCATGCTGCTCGGCCGCCGGCGCCGAAGCAGATGGAGCAATGTCAGGCGATTGGTCTCTCCTATCGCGCGACAGCCAGGGCCGGCTGCGAGTCCCGCCTTCACGCCCGGCCGCACGACCGCCATCAAGGTGATACCCGTCATGCTGGATGCAGGGCCGCCCTGGAGATTCCATTCCGGACTCGACTTCGCCATATATGTCGAATAGTCTCGACATATGGAATCGGAGCAAGCCATTCTCGTTTTCGCTGCCCTCGCGCAGACGACACGTCTCGACGTGTTTCGTCTGCTGATGAAGCATGAACCGGACGGGCTTCCAGCCGGAGAGATCGCCAGGCATCTGACGATCCCGCACAACACGATGTCGACGCATCTGGCGATCCTCACCCGCGCAGGGTTGATCGAAGCCAGGCGCCAGAGCAGGTTGATCATCTACCGTGTGAAGCTGGAATCTGTGCGTGATCTGACTGGATTTCTTGTCAATCAATGCTGTGGTGGTCACCCGGAAGTATGCGCTCCGCTTGTCGCCGAGCTATCGCCATGCTGCCAGAACAACGGTACAGCAAAGGAGGATATCCATGACTGATCTTCTTATGCCCCGGCAATTCGGGCCAATCGATTCTGGCAGACAATTTCTTGTTGATCTGATGTTTCCATCCGATCGGAAAGCGCTCTAAGGACAGCGGTGGACGCACCGTGTATTTTCCGGCGGCAACCAACCCAAAGGCACCGTCAATTCGATCGCCTTGAAGATTTTGCGTGCGCGCCTACGATTGTCCGTACGAATGCTTTCGGTCAGAGATCTGGGGAAGAACCCGCCAAACCGGAGCCACCTTCCAAAACTGAATTCTCATTACATCAGGAAATCGGATCGCCGTGTTTACCGCGCCACCGATCGCAAGTCTGGATCGCATGACGCTCGGTTCCAGCCTGGACGCGGTCGACCTATTGCGCGGCACGACCAGTGCGCATGAAACCGCAGCATGAGGCCGTTTATGGACATCATCATCTATCACAATCCCGGTTGCGGCACGTCGCGCAACACCCTGGCGATGATCCGCAATGCCGGCGTCGAGCCGCACATTATCGAGTACCTAAAAAACCCGCCGACGCGCGAGATGCTCGCGCAGTTGATCGCGCGGATGGGCATCTCGGTCCGTGACATGCTGCGCGAAAAGGGCACGCCCTATGCGGAGCTTGGCCTTGGCGATCCGGCACTGACAGACGATCAGCTTCTCGACGCCATGATGGCGCATCCGATCCTCATCAATCGGCCCATCGTGGTGAGCCCAAAGGGCGTGAAGCTTTGCCGGCCATCGGAGGAAGTGCTCGACCTGCTGCCGCCGCAACGGGGCGAGTTCGCCAAGGAAGACGGCGCGTTGGTGGTCGACGAGCAAGGCCGCCGCGTGGCGGGGACTTGAGGCGCGGATGTCAACCTTCGAACGCTATCTCACGCTCTGGGTCGCAGTGTGCATCGTCGTCGGCATTGGGCTCGGCCATGTCATGCCCGGCGTTTTCCAGGCCATCGGCGAGGCCGAGTTCGCCAGGGTGAATTTCCCGGTCGCAGCGCTGATCTGGCTGATGATCGTGCCGATGCTGGTCAAGATCGACTTCGTCGCGCTCGGTCAAGTCAGGGAGCACTGGCGCGGGATTGGCGTCACTCTCTTCGTGAACTGGTTCGTGAAGCCGTTCTCGATGGCCGCGCTCGGATGGCTGTTCATCGGCCACCTGTTCCGGCCCTACCTGCCGGCAGACCAGATCGACAGCTATATCGCCGGGCTCATCATCCTCGCGGCAGCGCCCTGCACAGCCATGGTCTTCGTGTGGTCGAACCTGACGAAGGGCGAACCGCACTTCACGCTGTCTCAGGTGGCGCTGAACGACACGATCATGGTGTTCGCCTTTGCGCCGATCGTCGGGCTGCTGCTTGGCCTCTCGGCTATCACCGTGCCGTGGGACACGCTCGCCCTGTCGGTGGCGCTCTATATCGTCGTGCCGGTGATCGCCGCCCAGCTCTTGCGCCGCCGGATACTCGCCACCGGTGGCGAGACCGCCCTGAGACGTTTCCTGGACCGCCTGCAGCCGTTGTCGCTGGTGGCGCTGCTCGCCACCCTCATCCTGCTCTTCGGCTTTCAGGGCGAGCAGATTCTGGCGCAGCCGGTGGTGATCGCTCTGCTGGCGGTTCCCATCCTGATCCAGGTCTATTTCAATTCGGGGCTCGCCTATCTCCTCAACCGAGTCTCCGGTGAGCAGCATTGCGTTGCCGGCCCTTCGGCACTGATCGGCGCATCCAACTTCTTCGAACTGGCGGTCGCCGCCGCCATCAGCCTGTTCGGCTTCCAGTCCGGCGCCGCGCTTGCCACCGTCGTCGGCGTTCTGATCGAGGTTCCGGTCATGCTCTCCGTCGTCTGGATCGTGAACCGTTCCAAAGGCTGGTACGAGAGTGGACGGCCGGCCGACGTGCAACCAGCGAAGGGACGCGACATCGGATAGAGCGCGCTCCGGTCGCAGCCCGGCACCCGCGATGCTTATGGCTTGCGGCCACAAACCTCACGCACGATGCCACGCAGCCAGCGATGGGCAGGATCAGCTTCGAAGCGCGGGTGCCAGGCGAGCGAGATGGCGAGCCCCTCGACCGGCACGGGAAGATCGAAGCTGAGAAGACCCGCCCTCGCGGGCTCAGTCAGCCGTTCGGGCATCGCCGTCACGTGATCGGACATCCGCACGACCGCGAGAGCGTCGGCGAAGTTTGCGACAGCCAGCGCGACAAAGCGTGTGAAACCATGCGTCGCCAGAGCCTCGTCGATGGGCCCGGCGAAGCGCCCGCGTCGGGAGACCGACACATGGGGAAAGGACGAGAAGCGCTCCGGCGTTATTCCGGCAAGAAGCGGATGATCCGGCCGCACGACACCGACAAAGCGGTCGTGGAACAGGGTCTGCAGGCGAATCTCCGGCCCCATCGTCCCGATCACGCCGACATCGGCGTCGATCCGCCCGTCGCGCAGTCCCTCGACATCCTCGGCGTCCTCGGGGGCGAAGCGAAGCCGAACGTGGGGAGCCTGACTTGCGGCCAGTGAAGCCAGCGCCGCACCGAAGGTGCCGACGAACCCATCGCTGGCACGAATGACGAAGGTGCGCTCCAGCCGCGAGAGATCGAGATCGTCCTCTCCTCGCACCAGCGCCTCGGCATCTGACACGAGACGGCGCAAACGGTCACGCAGGGCTTCGGCACGCGGGGTCGGCACCAGCCCACGCCCGGCTCGCACCAGCACGGGATCGCCGATCAGGTGCCGGATGCGTGCGAGTTGACGGCTCATCGCCGGCGGAGAGAGGTTCAGCCGCTGTGCCGCACCGACGACGCTGCCTTCCGACAAAAGGGCGTCGAGCGTGACCAGAAGGTTCATGTCGATAGGCGGCGCGTGACGCCTGGCCGTTGGCTTGGCGATCATGATCGGACCATCTCGCATCAGTGCATGAAATGCAATGATACAATATAAATCATGCACTGTATGCATGAAAACGCGGGCGCTACGGGATGATGACCTTCATGGATCGCATGAGGGCAGCTTTCGACAGGACCGCTCATGACCCCGTCATCTCGTCTCCCCCCGACACATTTCACCCCGCCTCATGACCCCACGTCTCGCGCGCACGCGCCATCCAATGAGCCCGCGCAGTCCGAAAAAGCCCGACACCGTCCGGTCCGTTCCGGCAGGGTGCTTGCCGGCCTGTCTCTCGCCATCCTGCTTTCGCAGCTCGGCACGAACATCATCAATGTCGCCCTGCCGACGCTGGTGAAGGATCTCGGCGCCGATTTCGGATCGATACAGTGGGTTGTCGTCAGCTACCTGCTCGTCGTGACCGCGCTCATCGTCGGCGTCGGGCGTTTCGGTGACCAGCTCGGCAAGAAGCGGCTCTATCTCTGGGGGCTGGCCATCTTCATGGCCGCATCGGTGTTTTGCGCGCTCTCCACCAGTCTGCCGCAGCTGATCGCCGGCCGCGCCGGGCAGGGCCTTGGCGGCGCAATTCTGATGGCGCTTTCCTTCGCCTTCGTCGGCGAGGTCTTTCCCAAGCACCGGACCGGCTTTGCGATGGGTGTGCTGTCCACGATGGTCTCCCTCGGTATTGCTCTCGGGCCGTCTCTCGGCTCGCTCGCGCTCGCCGCCTTCGGCTGGCAGGCGGTGTTCTGGCTGAACTTGCCGTTCGGCCTGCTCGCCTTCCTGCTCGTCGGCCGTTATCTCCCCGACGCCATCGACGCACCGAAGCCTCCCGTTCAGAAGGCCGGTTTCGACTGGCTCGGCACGATCTTCCTCGCAGCGACACTCGGCGCCTATGCGCTTGCCATGACGTTCTCCGGCAAGCTCGGCTTTGGCGCCCCGCTCGTGCTTCAGCTCGGACTCGGCGCGGGCGTCGGCCTCGCGCTGTTTCTTGCGGTACAGGTGAAGGCACGCACCCCGCTTCTGAGGCTCGCCATGTTCGGCAATGCGCTACTTTCCACGAGCATGGCGATGAGCGTGCTGGTCTACGCCGTGATGATGGCCACGCTGGTTCTGGGACCTTTCTTTCTCTCGAAAGCGCTCGGCCTCGATACCCGCATGGTCGGTCTCGTCATGACCGTCGGCCCGCTGGCTGCCGCGATCATGGGCGTTCCTGCTGGTGCGATCGCCGACCGCATCGGTGCCAGGCTCGTCATGGTCGTCGGACTTGCACTTTTCACGATCGGCGCTTTCGCGATGTCCCGGGTGTCGCTCGACGGCGGGGTCGCCACCTATATCGTCGCGATCCTGTTCATCAGCATCGGGCTCGCCCTGTTCCAGACGCCCAACAACACCGCCGTCATGGCCGATGCCCGGCCGGAGCAGCGCGGCCTCGTTTCCGGTCTCCTCGCACTCGCCCGCAATCTTGGGCTTATTACCGGCGCATCGCTGATGGGTGCGCTCTTCGCCAGTGCAGCCAGCGGGATGGCGACCGCAACTGTGGCGACCGCAAACGCCGAGCTTGTGACGAACGGCATGCGCTTTACCTTCCGCATCGCAACGATGATGGCGGCGGCGGCGTTCCTGCTCTCCCTCACGACATTGCGGATACGCCGGGGTCGCGGCTGAGCCGCAGGCCTGGGACGACCGAAATTCTCCGTCGCCTCAGATAAACCGGGTCGATTTGGTGTATTCGTTGGTCTCCTGCAGCTTGGTGATCGAGCGGGAGAAATTCCGCACGGCGAAGGCGGAGTAGAGGATGTCCACGACCATGATCTGGGCGATCTTGGAGACCATGGATTCGTGATATTCCGGCCGGCCGAGCGGGACCGAGGTCGATGGCGTGAAGATCGCGATGTCGGCGTGCTTGACTAGGGGTGAGTCCGGAAACGAGGTGATGCAGATGGTGCGGGCGCCGAGGTCGTGCGCGGTCTCCAGTGCGCGCACCACCGGCTGCGTCCGCCCCGAATTGGAGATGGCGATCGCCGTCACGGTCGGGTCGAGCGCAACCGCCGAAATCTGTTGCACGCCCTGATCCTTGAAGAACAGGCATTTCTTGCCGATCCGCAGGAAGCGCGTCAGGCCATTCTCGACCGCCAGGGTCGACGATCCCATGGCGAAGAAGGCCAGAAGCTGCGAACTCTCGATCGCGTCGACCGCGGCCTTGATCACCGCCGGGTCGATCTGCATGAGCGTCTCGTTCAGGGTGTCGGTCAGGCGGAAATGAATCTTGCGGATGACGGTCTCGTGGTCGTCGGATTCGGTGATGTCCTCGTAGACGCGCGCCTGATCGCCGTCTTCCGACACCTCCGCCGGCGCCTGGGACAGCTCGGTCGCGATCGCGATCTTCATGTCCTGAAACGACCGGACCCCGATCTCCTTGACGAAGCGCGTGATCGTCGATTGCGAGACCTCGCAGTTGTCCGCGAGATCGGAGATGTGCATCGACTTGACCCTGTTGGGGAACTGCACGGTGAACTCGGCGATCCGACGAAGCGCCGGATTGAAGTAGGGCATACGCCGCCGGATCGTGGAGATCAGCGTCCCGCCCTGCTCCGTCGCCGGAACCCTCATGCCGGCATCGCCCGCTCGCTCACCCATTGCAGCCGTCCTGTCTGGCGGGCGCTCCGCGCCGGCCTGTCCTTCGCATCTGCCTGCCATCCTATTGAGAATTTATTTCGATGTTAGGTTTGACAGAATAAAATTCATTTTCTATGCTCCCATCAACATCGCACCCGGACACCGGGGCAGTTCGAAGGGGAGAGAAACCATGGAAATCCGGCGTCGCAGCCTGCTTGCAGGCATCGCGGGTCTGTCCGCGGGCGCAGCCCTCGCACCAGCCGCCGCGTTCGCGGCAGGCGAGAAGCGCGTGTATTACTACGCCTCGCAGCTGCTCGGGCATCCCTACCTGATCGACATGCATCTCGGCATGAGCTACGCGGCGAAGTCATTCGGCGTCGAGATCAAGACCGTCGGACCGCAGGGATGGGATCCGGTCGCGCATGCCGAGGCGGTCGAGCAATCGATCGCGAAGCGGCCCGCCGGTATCGTCACCTCGCTCTGGGAGCCGGGCGCACTCCCCGCCATCAAGCGCGCCCGTGAACAGGGTATTCCGGTCGTCGTCGTCGAAGCGATGGTGCCCGATCACGGCGCGCTGACGTTCATAGGGCTCGACAACTATCAGGCAGGCGTCGACACCGCGCGCGAACTCGTCCGGGTCGGCGGCACCAAAGGCCGCTACGCCGTGACCGGCAACTGGGGCGCGTCGAACACCGATGCCAAGGCGAAGGGCCTGACGGATTATCTTTCGGCCCATTCCGAATGGGAGCTTCTCGGCCGCGTCGACGACAAGGCGAACACCCAGGATGCCATCGACGCCGCCAAGTCGATGTTCAACACCTATCCGAACCTCACCGGCGTCGTCGGACTCGACTCGAGCTCCGGCAGCGGAATCGGGCTCGCGGCGGAAGAACTCGACATCGACCTGAGCGCGCTCGCCGTGGTGGTCAACGACCGCGAGGCGCCGGTGCTCGAACTGATCGAATCCGGTGCGATCGACAGCACGATCATCAACAAGACGGCGCTGCAGGCTTTCATGGCGATCGACGTGCTGGAGGCCTACAACACCCCAAGCAGCGGCTTCGCAGGCGTGCCGATCTCTGCCGACAACGCCAAGGCCGGCGTCGTGCCGTTCCCGCAGAACATCTACATGGGGACCGCCGTCATCAACCGGGACAACGTGGCCCTGTTCAAGGCCGAGAACCTTCCGCAGAAGACCTGAGCGGGAGCCGGGCAATGAACGCTGGAGAACTGTTGCGCCTCAACGGCGTGGCGAAGACCTATGGCGCCGTGCGGGCGCTGCGCGACGTCAGCTTCTCGGTCGCCTCCGGGGAGGTGCATGCCATCCTCGGCGAGAACGGCGCCGGCAAGTCGACGTTGATGCGCATCATCAGCGGCAGCGCTTCGCCGTCGGCGGGCGAAGTCCGTTTCGAAGGCAAACCGGTGAGTGTGTTCTCGCCCGCTCATGCCCGCGATCTCGGCATCGCGATGGTGCATCAGGAACTGGCGGTGTTCCCGGACCTCAGCGTCGCGGAGAACATCTTTCCGGATGGCATCTTCCGGACGCGGTCCGGCCTGTGCGACTGGGGACGGACCCGCGACCGAGCCCGCGCGGCGCTGGACCGCTTCGATGTCGACATCGATGTCGACGCGCCGGTTTCCGAGCTCACGCTCGGCCAGCGGCAGATCGTCGAGATCCTGCGCGCGGTCAGCCGGGACAACAAGATCGTCATTCTCGACGAACCGACATCGGGCCTCTCCAGCCACGAAGCCGGCATCCTGATGGAGATGGTCAAGACGCTGCGGGCCCGCGGGCAGACCATCCTCTATATCTCGCATCGCCTGAGCGAGGTCGTCGAACTCGGCGATCGAATCACGGTGCTGCGGGACGGCTGCTCGGTCGAGACGGTCCGCAACGAAGCCCTCTCCGAGAACGATCTTGCGGCCATGATGGTCGGCCGCGACATCGGTTCGATCGGCGGCCCGCGGCCTGCGCGCGCGTTCCCGACGGCGCCACCGGTGTTCGAGGCCCGCGCCCTGGCGGGCCGGGCGGTCGCGGGTGTCGACATCGCCCTGCGACGGGGCGAAATCCTCGGCGTCTTCGGTCTCGAAGGATCGGGGGTCGCCGAGCTGATGCGCCTGCTGTTCGGCCTCGATCCCGCCAGCGCCGGCGAGATCGCGGTCGGTGGCGAGACAATCCGCCGGGTGGAGCCTCGGGCAATGATCGACCGTGGCGTCGGCTATCTCGCCCAGGACCGCAAAGCGGCCGGCCTCTATCTCGGGATGGCCGCATCGGAATCGATCTCCGCAGCGGTGCTCGACAGGTTGTCGCCGGGCGGCTTCGTATCACGCCGCCGCGTCGCCGCGCTCGCGGAGCAGGCGATCGGCGAGCAATCGATCCGGATCGCCTCGCCGCAGGTGCAGCCAAGACGGCTCAGCGGCGGCAATCAGCAGAAGGTGATGATCGCCGCCTGTCTGGCGCCGGGTCCGGACGTGCTCCTCGTCAACGATCCGACGCGCGGCATCGATGTCGGCACCAAGGCCGAAATCCACCGCCGCCTGATCTCGATGTCGGAAGGCGGCCGCAGCATGATCGTTGCATCGGCCGAACTTCCCGAACTGATCGCGATCTGCGACCGCATCCTGGTGATGCGCCGACAGCGGATGGCCGGATATCTCGAGGGCGCCGAGATCAGCGAGGAGGCGGTGATGCGCCTCGCAGCCGGTGGCTTGCACTAGAGCATAACCCGTTCAGATCGAACCGATCTGAACGATAAGGATATGCTCAAGCTTTTGAATCTGGAGCAATTTCTTGTCGATCTGATGAGTCCATCAGATCGGAAAGCTCTCTAGCGCACATTCCCCTTGTCCGGGTCGGCTCGCTCGATCGCGACGGAAGGTCCGTCGACGGGCTTTCTCATCTCCAAGCGGCGCCGGCCCCGCTCCGGCACCAAGGAATGACAGATGACCATTCTCTCATCCCACGCGGCCGAGGGGTTGCTCGGCCGAGCGGCCGTCTCGACCCGCCGCTGCCTCGCAGGGCCTGCTCCTCTCCTGATGGCGCTCATCGCGCTCTGCCTGCTGCTGGGGCTGACGAAGCCGCAGTTCGCCACCTACAACAATCTCTATTCGGTGCTCTACGGCGTCTCGCTGAACGCCTTCGCCGTGCTCGGCTTTACGCTGGTGATGGCGGGGGGCGAGATCGACCTTTCGGTCGGCTCGGTGTTCGCCTTCACCGGGATGGCGACCGGAATGTTGATGGCGGAGGGCGTGCCGGTCTATCCGGCGATCGGTATCGCACTGGTCGGGGCGGCGCTGATCGGCTTCGTCAACGGTTTCCTCGTGGTACGCTTCCGGGTCAATTCGCTGATGCTCACCATCGGCACGATGCTGGTCGTGCGCGGCCTCGCCGACGTGATGGCGAGCACGCTCTCGGGTGCGACCTTCGCCAAGCCATTCCGCGAGGTGGCGCGTATCCGCGTCGGTGACGTCAATCTCTGGCTGGTCGTGCTCATCGTCCTCACGATTCTGTTCGGCGTGTTCGAACGCCGTCACCGCATCGCCCGGCGCATCTTCCAGATCGGCGAAAGTCCCGAAACCGCAGTGATATATGGCGTCCGCGCCGGTGCGCTGAAGCTGTCGCTTTTCGTGCTGTCGGCAGTGACCGCCGGCATCGGCGGCATCCTCGCGGCATCGCGCAACACCCATGCAGACCCGAAGATCGGCCTCGGCCTGGAGTTCCTGCTCGTCACCGCGGCGATCATCGGCGGAGCGAGCCTGTCCGGCGGCCGCGGCAGCGTGCCGGGTGCGGTCCTGGGCCTGCTGTTCCTCGCAGTCATCGTGAACGGAATGGTGATGTTCGACGTCGAGCCGCTGATCCAGCAACTCGTCATCGGCGTGCTCCTCGTCGCCGCCGTGTCCTTCGACCTCCTCGTACGACGCTGGAGCGGACGATGATCAAGACGCGCCTCTTCTCTCGGCCGGAAATCAAGCCGCTGCTGCTGGCCGCGGCGTCGGTGCTGGTGCTTTGCCAGAACTGGTCGGTCTTTACGGACGCGGACAATCTCGCATCACTCCAGTCCGCCATCGCACCCGCGGCTATCGTTGCCGTGGGCCTCACAATCCTGCTGATTGCAGGATCGTTCGACCTTTCGATCGGCGCCATCGCAGGCCTGGCCGGCGTCGTGCTCGCGCTAACGCTTTCCGGCGGCGCTCCCCTGGCGGTGGCGGTATCGGCCGCGCTTGCCGCGGGTGCAGCGATCGGTGTCCTCAACGGCGTACTGGTGACCATCATCGGCATAAACCCGCTGATCGCGACGCTCGCCACGACCTATATCGTCCGCGGCATCATCGAGACGACGATCTCGGGACTCGGCGTCGGCGGCTTCACAGCGCTGGGCGATGGGCTCTCGGCTCTGGGCTCGAGCACAATACTCGGCCTCTATCCCATGACATGGGCGGCCATCGTGCTGGCGGCAGGCGCCACCGTCCTGCTCTCCGGAAGCCGCATCGGCCGGCGGCTCTATTATGCCGGTGGCAACCCCGAAGCGGCGGCGATGCTCGGCCTGTCGGTGCGGCGCATCCGGTTCGCGGCCTTTGTCGCCATGGGGGTGGTCGCGGCGCTCGCCGGCGTGTTCATGACCGCGCGCGTCGGGATGGCCAACCGGTATCTCGGCATCGGGCTCGAGATGCAGACCATCATCGCCTGCCTGCTCGGTGGCGCGTCGATCGCAGGCGGCCGTGGCTCGGTGCCGGGCTCCATTCTCGGCGTGATCTTCGTCGCATTGGTCAACAACGCCTTCAACCTCTTCGAGGTGCGGGCGGAATGGCAGAACGTGGCGATCGGCGGCGTACTCGTCGGCGCCGTCGTGATGGACGCCTATGTCAACCTGCTGCGGCGCCGGTCCGTGGCGGCAGTTGCCGCGTGAATGGAGGCCGGAGACAATGCTCTTTCAGACCACCCAGCGCATCCTCCTCGGACCGGGAACGTTCTCCCGGCTCGGCACAGAGGCTGCCCGGCTCGGCGCCCGCCGCGTCCTCCTCGTCAGCGATCCCGGCCTCGTCACCGCCGGCCTGCCCGCACGCGCGGCGGAGATCCTGTCCGGCAGCGGGCTGTCGATAACGCTGCACACCGACGTCGAGCCTGATCCTGGAATCGAGACGGCGCTCGCCGCCGCGCGCGCTGCGATCGCCGCAGACGCCGACCTTGTCGTCGGACTGGGCGGCGGCTCGGCGATGGACGTCGCCAAGGTCGCGGCCATAGCGTCGGTGAACGGCCTCGACCTCGCACTCATGTTCGGGACGGATCTGGTTCCAAGACCCGGGTTGCCGACTATCCTCGTGCCGACGACCGCCGGCACGGGCAGCGAGGTCACGCCGATCTCGATCCTCTCGGACCACACCGAGAAGCTCAAGAAGGGCATCGTCAGTCCCTATCTTCTGCCGGCAACGGCCATCGTCGATGCGGAACTGACGGTCGGCGTGCCTCCGGCCGTCACGGCGGCAAGCGGCATGGATGCGCTGCTGCACGCCGTCGAGGCCTTCACGTCGCGCAACGCCTCGCCCATGAGCGACCTGTTCGCGACGAAGGCGATCTCGCTGATCTCTGCCAACCTTCGCACCGCCTATGCCGACGGTTCGAATATCCGCGCCCGGGCGGCAATGAGCGAAGGAAGCATGCTCGCCGGGATAGCGTTCGCCAACGCCGGCGTCACGGCCGTCCACGCCTTCGCCTATCCAATCGGCGCGGAGTTTCATATCCCGCACGGCGTTGCGAACTCGATCATGATGGGGCCGGTGCTCGCTTTCAACGCCATCGGAAATCTCGACCGCTTCGGCACGGTGGCAACGGCGCTCGGCGCGGACACGAACGGTCTCTCGTCGCGCGAAGCGGCAATGAAGGCTCTCGCCATGATGGAAGAACTGGCCGACGACGTGGGCGTGCCGCGACGGCTGGCGCCGTTCGGTGTGACGGCGGACGACATCCCGCGCCTCTCGGCGAGCGTGATGACGGTCACACGGCTTCTTGCCAACAACCCGCGACGGCTGACGGTTGACGATGCAGAGCGGCTCTATCGCGCCGTTCTCTGATCCCGAATAATCCCATCAAATTCAGATCGCCAGATGGTGCGGCCGCATTTCGGAGGTGAATTTCGCGCACTTGCCTTCGTATCGAAATTATTTCCATTGACATATCCATGGATGTAATTAATTTCATTTCCATCGAGGGCCGCTGCGACGGCTCCGGTCAGGGCGCCACAGAGCGCCGCGACGGCTCCGCCGAAGAGAGCCGGAAACGATGAGGGAGCGAACGGGATGTCGAGCTATGTGCTTGGCTGCGATCTCGGGACCATGGGCACCAAGACGGCGCTCTACAGCGCCAATGGTCGCGTCGCGGCAGAAGCCTTTCAGGAATCGAAAATCTGCTACCCGCGCCCGAGCGTGGTCGAGCAGGACCCGGACGACATCTTCGCCTCGGCGGTGGCAACCATCCGCGCCGTGATCGAACAGAGCGGCGTCCATCCAGGGCAGATCGCCGGCATCGCCTTCGACGGCCAGATGGCGGGGATGATCAATCTCGACGCGAACTGGGGTGTCGTCACGCCCTACGATTCCTGGCTCGATACACGCTGTGCCCGCTACATCCCCGTCCTCAAGATGCGCGAGAGCGAGATCATCGCCTCGTCGGGCGGCGCACCGAGCTTCAATCATGGCGCCAAGATGCTGTTCTGGAAGAACGAGCATCCCGAGATCTATGCCCGCATCGCCAAGTTCACGATGCTTTCGTCCTACGTCGCCGGCCGCATGGCGGGCCTCAAAGGCGAAGATGCCTTCATCGACCGATCCTATCTCGGCCTCTCGAACTTCGCCGATACCAGCAACAGCTGCTGGAATACCGATCTCGTCGAAACCTTCGGCCTCGACCCAAAGAAGCTGCCCCGCATCGTCGATCCGTGGGAGATCATCGGCGCGGTCACGCCGGAAATGGCGCGGCTGACCGGCCTCGCCGCAGGAACGCCCATTGCCGCGGGCTGCGGCGACGCCACCGCGAACATCCTCGGCGCCGGCATCGTCGAGCCCGGCACGCTGTTCGATGTGGCCGGCACGGCCTCGGTGCTCTCGATCGTCACGGACCGCTTCGCCACCGACACCCGGCACAAGATGCTCTACATGTGCCCCCACGCCGCGCCGGGCCTGTACTTCGCCATGGCCTATGTCAACGGCGGTGGCCTCAATCTGCGCTGGTTCCGCGACCAGTTCGGCCAGGTCGAGAAACTCATCAGCGAGGCCGATGGCGAGAACGTCTACCAGCGCCTCGGGCGAATGGCCGAGAAGGCCCCGCCGGGCGCCGGCAAGCTGCTGTTCCTGCCGCACCTCGGCGGCCGCGTCTGCCCGAACAACGCGACGGTGCGCGGTGCCATCATGGGGCTGAGCTGGGGGCACACCAAGAACCACATCTTCCGCGCCATCCTGGAAGGTATCGGCTACGAGTACGCCTACTATCTCAAGGCCTGCCGCGACCTGATGCCGGAGTTCCGGCCGAAGCGCATCGTCGGCATCGGTGGCGGAGCCCGCAGCCGGATCTTCAAGCAGATCAAGGCCGATATCCTGGGTGTTCCCTACATGAGCCTCGATCGCGAGGAATGCGGCACGCTCGGCGCGGCGCTCGTCGCCGGCCACGCGGCCGGTCTTTTCTCCGACATGGCGGCGACGGCGGAATCCTTCACCCGGCCGACCGGCGAGGCGGTGAGCCCCGATCCCGAACGCCACGCGTTCTATCAGCCGCTCGCCCGGGCCTACGTCACCATGCTCGAGAGCACGCAAGCCGTGTTCGACGAACTCGCCGCAATCGAGGACTTCGTGCCCTCGGAGCGGGCCATGGCAGCCGAATGACGGCAGCCGAAAACGGCAGTGCAATGAACGGGAGGCGGGCATGAACCAGCCGCAGCGCATCGAGTTTTCGCCCGGCCCGGCGGGGCGCGGTTTCCGCCGGCTGGAAGGCAGCGTCGCCGTCGTCACGGGCGGCTCCTTCGGCATCGGCCTCGCCACGGCCCGCCTGCTCGCGAGCGAAGGCGCGGCTATCGCCATCATCGCCCGCCAGGACGACCGGCTTGCCGGCGCGCAGGCGGAGCTGGAGGCGATCGCGGGTGAAGGCCAGTGCATGGCGATGTCGGGCGACGTGCGCTCGGAGGCTGACGTCGGCACCTTCTTCGACGCGGTCGCGAGGCAGTTCGGCGGCTTCGACGTGGTCGTCAGCAATGCCGGCTCGCACCACGGCGCCGCGATCGAGGACACCAGCCTCGACGACTGGAGCCGCATGATGGAAACCCACGCTGGCGGTGCCTTCCTCGTCAGCCGTGCGGCGTTCCGCTTCTGGAAGGGTGCGCGCCGCGGTGGCCGCCTCGTGTTCGTCGCGTCCAAGGCGGCGGTCGCCTCCACGCCGAAGGCGGCGGCCTACAGCGCCGCGAAGGCTGCGCAGTTCCATCTCGCGCGGTGCCTTGCGGAGGAAGGCGGGCCGTTCGGCATCCGCGTCAACACCGTGCTTCCGGACGGCGTGATCCGCGGCACCGGCATCTTCTCGCCGGAGCAGCGGATCGCCGCCGCGAGCCGTCACGGTGTCGCGCCGGACGCGCTCGAGCACTTCTACGCCCAACGCAACGCGCTGAAAGCGTCGATCACGCCGGAAGATGTCGCGCGGGCGATCCTGTTTCTCGCCTGCGACGAAAGCGCGGTCATCAATGGCGCCGGCCTCACCGTCGACGGCGGCGTGCCGACCGGCTACCTGCGTTGAAGGACAAGACGATGAACGCCTTCGATTCCGCCCTGTCTATCGCGCCCCGTCACGGGAGTCGGAGCAGTTCGGCCCGCCTGTTCGATCCGGTCACGTTTCGCGGGATGACCGCGCGCAACCGCATCATGATGTCGGCGATGTGCCAGTATTCGGCCATCGATGGCATGGCCGATGACTGGCATCATGTGCACTACACCTCGCGGGCTGTGGGCGGCGCGGGTCTGATCTCCTTCGAAATGACGGCCGTCGATCCGCTTGGGCGCATTACTCCGGGTTGCCTCGGACTCTGGCGTGACGATCAGGCCGCCGCCCTCGCCCCCATTGTGGCCGACATTCGCCGCCATGGCGCGAAAGCCGGGCTTCAGCTCGGACACGCCGGCCGCAAGGGCGAGCATTTCGAGCAAGGCCTCGTCGCGCCGAGTGCGATCCGCTTCCACGACGACTGGCCTGTGCCACACGAACTGTCGACGGCCGAGGCCACCGACCTCGTCCTCCGCTATGGCGAAGCAGCGGCGCGGGCCGACGCGGCCGGTTTCGACTATGTCGAGATCCACGCCGCTCACGGCTATCTGATCAACCAGTTCCTGTCGCCGCTTTCGAACCGGCGCACAGACCGCTACGGGCTCGACCGCCGCCTGTTCCTGATGGAGGTACTTGAAGCGGTGCGTGGCGCCTGGCCGGCCGAAAAGCCGATCTTCATCAAGCTGTCCGTCGTCGAGCGCGACGAGGGCGGCGCGACGGTGGCCGATGTCGTCGATCTCGCGCGTGCCGTGGCACCGTCTGTGGACCTCTGCATCGCCAGTTCCGGTGCGATGACACCGACCAGAGGCATCCGCATCGACAGCTTTCCCGGCTACCAGGTGCCGTTCGCGGAGGCCTTGAAGCGCGAGGCCGGCGTGGCCGTCGCCGCCGTCGGAATGCTCGACCATCCCCTTCTTGCCGAGGAGGTGGTGAAGAACGGCCGTGCCGATGTCGTTGCCGTCGGCCGGGAATTCCTGCGCGACCCCTACTGGCCGCTTCATGCCGCACGCGTGCTCGGCATCGAAACCGAGTGGCCCAGGCAATACAAGAAGGCGAAGGACGACTGGAGGTATTTTCCTTAGTCAGATCGCAGGTCTGGCTAAATCCTTCGCTGGAAGACGGGTCTATCCGGAACTGAATGCCTGATCATGCCCTGTTCGGATCGCTTCGATCCTGACGGGACATGCGCCGGTCGACCTCGCACGCCATCCAACCCTGACCGACATAACGCTGCAACAGGAGCGAACGATGCCGCACGCCGGTGATATGCTGACTGAAATGCTGATCGAATACGGCGTCGAGTGTGTCTTCGGCATGCCCGGCGGCCAGACATCCGGCCTTTACGAGGGAATCTCGACGCGCCAGTCGCGCATCCGGCATGTCCTCGTGCGCGACGAGCGGAACGGGGTCTACGCCGCCGACGCCTATGCGCGCCTCACCGGAAAGCCGGGCGTGTGCGACGTAACCGTCGGACCGGGCTGCACCAAGCTCACCGACGGCTTCGTCGAAGCGCTCAACGCCTCGATCCCCTTGATCGCGATCGTCGGCGAACTGCCGCGCGACTGGCTGCCGCTGAAGACGAAAGGTGTGGCGAGCCAGGGGTTCGACCAGCTTTCCTACCTCAAGTCGATCTCCAAGGAAGCGTTCATGGTGCCGAGCGCCGCCGCGTTTCCGGAATTGATCCGCACCGCGTTCCGCATCGCCACCTCGCCGCGCCCCGGCCCGGTCGCCCTGATCGTGCCCCACGACGTCATGGACGCCGAGTGGGATCCGGCGGCCTCGCCGGTCATGATCGACGACCGCTATGTCCGGATGCCCGCGCATCGCGCCCGCGCGCTGCGGGAGCATCTCGAAGCGGCGGCCGCGCTGATCGGCAAGGCCCAGCGCCCGCTCGTTATCGCCGGCGGCGGCGTTCATGCGTCCGGTGCCTATGACGAACTGGAGACGCTCGCGCGGACGTCCGGGGCTGTCGTCGCCACGTCGCTCTCGGGCAAGGGCGTGATCGACGAAACCGACCCGCTTGCGGTCGGCGTGCTCAACCCGATGGGCTCCAAGGCCGCGCTTGCGCTCGCCCCTGAAGCCGACCTCATCATCTGGTGCGGTTCGAAAGCGAGCCAGAACACCGCGAACAACTGGACGCTGCCGACCGCGAGCCAGGCGACCATCACCATTGACGACGATCCGCAGGAGCATGGCCGAACCTTCCGGCCGACCGTCGCGCTGTTCGGCGACATCCGCGAAGTGCTTCGCGAGCTCAATCCCATGCTCGCGGCGCGCACGATGCCGGAGTGGCAGGCCCGCGTCTCGGCCGTTCAGGCAGAACAGGCCGGCATCATCGCGGCGGACATGGCATCGACGGCTGTGCCGCTCCATCCCGGCCGCGTGCTGAAGAGCCTCGCCGCCCGCCTTGGCGAGGACGATGTCGTCATTTCCGATGCAAGCTTCGCTTCCGGCTGGATCGGCCAGTACCTGCCGGCGAAGAAGGCGGCCCGCCGCTTCCTCTACGCCCGTGGACAGGGCAGCCTCGGCTATGCCGTCCCGGCCTCCATCGGGGCCTCAATGGTCCGCCCCGGCCGCCATGTGGTGACGATCTCCGGCGACGGAGGGTTCTCGTTCGCGATCGGCGAACTCGCCACCCAGGCCCAGAACGGCTTTCCCGTCGTCAACGTGGTGTTCAACAACGGCACGCTCGGCTGGCTGCAGATGTGGGAGAAGATCTTCTACAACGGCACCCGCCTCTCGGTGGATCTGGAATCGAACCTCGCGCGGCCGAGTTACGGGGCTGCCGGCGCCGGGCTGGGTCTCAAGGCGTTCTTCGTCAACCACCCGGACGAGATCGACGCCGCGCTCGACGGCGCATTCGCCCATGACGGCCCGTCCGTCGTCGAAGTCCGTACCGATCCGACGGCGACCCCGATCCACAGCCTGCGCCGCCGCCTCGAGAACCCCAACCCCGAACAGAAGCGACCCGGCACCGTGTATGCGCTGCGGGCTTGGAAGCAGTCGCCCGACTTGCCCGAACCCGTTGCTTCCGGGCCGGAGGCAGCGGAACACGCACCCGCGCTGATCGACGGCTGACGTAACAGTCCAGGAGGAAACATCCATGACCGTACAACAAAAAATCATCGTGGCCGAAGGCCCCGCGCCGTCCGCAGCCACTGCCGCGTTCCTCGCAGCCGATCATCGCCTCTTCATCGGCGGACGTTGGGTCGAGGCGGCGGAAGGCGGGCAGCTCGATGTCGAGAACCCCGCAACCGGCGAGATCGTCGCCCGGGTGCCCGCAGGCACTGCCGCCGACATCGACGCTGCCGTCGCAGCCGCGCGCCAGGCATTCGACCACGGCCCGTGGTCGCGCATGACGCCGTCCGAACGTGGCCGCCTCGTATGGAAGCTCGCCGATCTCCTCGAAACCCACGCCGACGAATTTGCCGAAATCGATTCCATCGACAACGGCAAGCCGGTGACCGATGCACGCGCGGTCGACGTGGCCTTCTCGTGTGAGTTGCTGCGCTATATGGCGGGCTGGTCCACGAAGATCCATGGCCAGACGATCGCGCTGTCCTCGTCCGCGCCGTTCCATGCCTACACGCTCCGCGAGCCGGTGGGTGTCGTCGGACAGATCGTGCCGTGGAACTTCCCGCTGATGATGGCTGTCTGGAAGGTGGCGCCGGCGCTCGCGGCCGGCTGTACCATCGTGCTGAAGCCGGCGGAACAGACCCCGCTGAGCGCCCTCCGGCTGGCCCAGCTGGTCGAGGAAGTCGGCTTCCCGGCGGGGGTCTTCAACGTCGTGACCGGGCTCGGCGAGACCGCGGGAGCGGCGCTGGCGGCGCACCCGGACGTCGACAAGGTGGCCTTCACCGGCTCGACCGAGGTCGGCAAGCTGATCCTGGGCTCGGCCCGCGGCAACCTCAAAAAGGTGTCTTTGGAACTCGGCGGCAAGTCGCCGGTCATCGTGTTTCCCGATGCCGATCTCGACGTCGCGCTCGCCGGCGCTGCCTCGGCGATCTTCTACAACATGGGCCAATGCTGCACGGCCGGCTCCCGGCTCTATATCCATCGCAAGGTGTATGATCGCCTGATGGCGGGCATGGCGGCCGAGGCGGCCAGGCTGCCGGTCGGCGTCGGCCTGGACCCGGCCACCCGCATCGGCCCGCTGGTCTCGGCCGAACAGCTCGCGCGCGTCTTCGGCTATATCGAGGCCGGGCAGCGGGAGGGGGCAACCGTGCTGACGGGCGGACGCCGCATCGGCGACCGCGGCTTCTTTCTCGAACCCACCGTCCTCACCGGCACCACACCCGGGATGTCGGTGGTCCGGGAGGAGATCTTCGGGCCGGTGGTCTGCGCGATGCCGTTCGACGACGACGACATCGATGCGATCGTCGCCGAGGCGAACAGCTCCATCTACGGCCTCGCGGCGAGCCTTTACACGCGAGACCTCAGCAAGGCCCATACGGTCGCCCGACGCCTGAAGGCCGGCACCATCGGCGTCAATGTCCACCACGTGGTCGATGTCGCGTTGCCGTTCGGCGGCTTCAAGCAGTCCGGCTGGGGCCGCGAGATGGGCTACGCGGCGATCGAGCTCTATACCGAGACGAAGTCGATCGCGGTCGCACTCTGACGCCGCAGATCGGCCGCCGCCTGCCCGCGAGGAGCCCCGGTGCCAGGGGCTCCTCCACGGCGCCTGCGCGATGCGGCATCACAAGATACCCCTCAAGGCAAAGCCGGCCGCCACTCAACTGGTCGGTGCTGCCATCGCGAGCGGCATTGGTGACACCGCCGAGCACTCAAGCGGCCATCGGCTTGCCATCGACCGACGTGAACACGACTGCCTCGAAAGTCCAGATCAGCTTTCGCCAGATCTTCGCTTCACAGGCTTCTTCGTCGTCGGCGTTCGCAGAGATCTTCACCGGTGCGGCAACCCCGTAGTGTCTGAGATCGAGGTCGTGCTAGACGAGCGCATGGTCGAGCGCTTCACCCTCGTCGAACGCACTGCACGCGAGCAGGAAATCAAGAAGAGCCGCTTCATCGCGGTCGCCGGTCCCGTCGAGGACGAGGCGGCTGCGAAGGCGTTCATCGCGGCATTGTCGGATCCGGCAGCCAGTCACAATTGCTGGGCGTGGCGCCTGGGCCAGAACTACCGCTTCAACGACGACGGAGAACCGGGCGGAACTGCCGGCAAGCCGATCCTTGCAGCCATCGACGGCCAAGGCCTCGACTACGTCGCCGTCGTCGTGAGCCGCTGGTTCGGTGGCGTTCTTCTCGGAAGCGGCGGCCTGATGCGAGCCTATGGGGGAACGGCGGCCCTTTGCCTGCGCGAGGCCGAGAAGATGGCCCTCGTCGATAACGTTTCCGGAACAGTCGCGTGCGGATTCAGTGAGCTGACGCTCGTCCAGGCCAGGCTCGGCTCACTCTCCGGTGTGCAGGTCGGGGTTCAGGCTTTCACGGATACTGGCGCCATCCTGTCGGTATCCGCACCGAAGCCGGAAGCCGGCAATGTCGGCGAACTGGTTGCCAATCTGACGAGCGGACGTTCGGTGATGCACTGGAAGGAATGATCACGGCGACCGGGAATGCGGGATGGGCATAACGGAAGAAAGCGTCGATCTTTCCCCACCGAAGCCGATTTTGCGACGGACGACATGTCGATCGCGGCGCATGGGGCATAAGGTGGGAAGCAGGCGGCAAGACCCGCACGACGCCGACAACGCGGCAGGGAACGCGCCAGCGAGGATATCAGCCGTCGATGGTCAGGCGAACCGCCGTGCGCCGGCGACGCAAACCACGACGAAGCCGGTGGCGGCGATCATTGTCCACGATACGTGGTCTCCCACAATGAGCGCGGCAAGCGCCAGCCCGAAAAAGGGCTGAAGCAGTTGCAGCTGCCCTACGGCGGCTATGCCGCCAAGCGCAAGCCCGCGATACCAGAAGACAAAGCCAATGAGCATGCTGAAAACCGAGACATAGGCAAGGCCTGCCCATGCCTCGACTCCGATCGGCGACAGCGCTTCCGGCCTCGTGGCCGTGGCGATCGCCGCCATCGGCAGGAGCGCGACCAGTAACGCCCACGAAATAACCTGCCAGCCGCCCAGGCGACGCGACAACCGCGCGCCTTCGGCATAGCCGAGACCGCACAGCAGCACCGCCCCGATCATGAGCATATCGCCGGCGACAGACGTCGAAACACCATTGCCGATCGCAAAGCCGACGACGGTCCCGGCACCGGCGAGAGAGAACAGCCAGAAGGCCGCCCTCGGCCGTTCGCCGCCACGCACCACGCCGAACAGGGCCGTCGCCAAAGGCAGCAGGCCGATGAAGACGACGGAGCGCGCGGCAGTGATGTGCTGGAGAGCAAGCGCCGTGAGCAAAGGAAAGCCGATCACAACCCCCGCGGCGACGACGACCAGAGGCACGACGTCCGTAACGGCAGGCCGTTTCTGGGGCATGAGGCGCAGCAGACAGGCCCCGAGCAGCGCGGCGATGACCGCGCGCGCGGAGGTCAGAAACAGAGGCGAGAAGCCGGCGACCGCAAGCCGCGTCGCCGGCAGCGAGCCGCTGAAGATGATGACGCCGATCAGACCGCTCCACCAGCCACGCGCCAAGGTGCCCTCCTCCTTCGATTTCTCCCTGCGATACGCGCAGCAGGCTGGCGGCGACAGGCACGCTTACGTACCATCACACCGAACAGTTGGGTGATACGGAGCCATACAGTTGATCGCGCACGAGCCTTCTGTAGCGCCGGCGCAGGGGCGCACGGAGATGGTGATGCAGGCGATCCGCCGCATGATCACGAGCCAAGCGCTTGCACCTGGCGACAAGCTGCCCTCCATCCGCAGATTTGCCCGCGACAAGGGGGTTTCACCATCGACCGTGGTCGAAGCCTATGACCGCCTCGCTGCCGAAGGCCTGATCCGCCCACGCCCGGGATCCGGCTTCTATGTCGCGGCCTTACTCGACCCCACGGACAGCAGCGCGGCCCGCGAGTCGACCGACCGGGCGGTCGATCCCTTCTGGGTGTCGCGGCAGTCGCTCGATGCAGGCCGGGAAACGCCGCGGCCCGGGTGCGGCTGGCTTCCCCCGGACTGGATGCCTCTTGCCGCCGTCCGGCGCGCGATACGCGCCGCGGCGAAGATGGACGATGCCACGCTGGTCGAATACGGCTCCACGCACGGCTCGCTCGCATTGCGTCGCATGCTCGTCCGTCAATTCGCGTCAGAAGGAATCGAAGCGGACGCCGGGCAGATCCTGCTGACGAGTTCCGGCACGCAGGCGATCGATCTGATCTGCCGCCATCTTCTGCGGCCCGGCGACACGGTGCTGATCGACGATCCCTGCTATTTCAACTTTCGAGCGCTGCTACAGGCGCATGCGGTGCGGATCGTCGGCGTACCCTATACACAGACCGGCCCGGACATCGCCCTGTTTCAGGACGCGCTCGCGACGCACAAGCCCCGTCTCTATCTCACGAACTCCGCCCTTCACAACCCGACCGGGGTGACCCTGTCACCCAAGGTTGCCCATCGGATCCTTTCCGCGGCAGCGAGCCACGATCTCATGATCGTCGAGGACGAGATCTTCGCGGACTTCGAGCCGGACCGCTCGGTCCGGCTTGCCGCGCTAGACGGGCTCGGGCGCGTGATCCGCATCGGCAGCTTCTCGAAAACGCTCTCGGCCTCGATACGATGCGGATACATCGCCGCAAGCCCCGAACTGGTGGAGGCACTGGTCGACCTTCAGCTGGCGACGGGGTTCGGAGGCCCGAGCCCGCTCGCTGCAGAACTCGTCCTGCGCACCCTCAGCGACGGCAGCTATTACAGGCACCTCGGCAGCCTGCGGTCCCGGCTTGCCAGACGGCGCCGCGAGATTGTCGCCGACCTCGCAAAGTTGGGCGTTCATCCCTGGACGTTGCCCCGTGGCGGCTTTTACCTCTGGTGCCGGTTGCCGGATGCCGCTGACGCATCGGAGGTGGCGAGGCGCGCGTTGCGCGACGGCATCGTCCTCGCTCCTGGAAACGTCTTCAGCGTCGCGCAGACGGCGGCCGATTTCATGCGCTTCAACGTCGCTCAGATGAACGCAGACGTCCTCCGGCAGTTGCAGAAAGCGATGGATCAGGTGTTGACGGGATCAGAATAGATCGGCCCTGCGAAGGGGTGACGTCATACGCTTGGCGCCTCCGACACATCGCCCGCCGGCACGCCGTCGCCGGACGCGGGCGCGGCAGGAAGCCAGGACGTCAATGCGAGGCGACCGGTGTCGGTCAATGCATATACACCCCGTTCCGAACGCTCGAACCAGCCATACACATTGCGGCGCAGGATTTTCTGGGCATCGGGGACAGAGCGCTTCAGGTCGCGCGGTCGCTGCGGTGAGGACGCCATCGCGGCGGCACACGCCAGCGCCTGCTGCCTGTAGGCGGTCATGACGGGCTTGCGGGTGCCGCCGCCGGCGACGGGATCGCCCTGGCGACGTTTGTGCTCCTCCACCAGTCTTGAACGTCGGCGGGAATCCTTTCGTGGCATCGGCGCGGTCGGAGAAACGAGGATTTCGACCCGGCCGCACGTCGAAACACCCAGCAGGCCAAAACCGAGGCGTCGGCAGAGATTGCGGTAGCGCGGATCGCTTTCACGCCCCTTGCCCCGGACGGAAAGTTGCGCCGCCAGCCAGACCTCGTCTCCGATGGCCGCCCGGTCCACGCCCTGAAGAATGAGTTCGAGATTGAACGCCATTTTCAGTTCGACGATCACCACCACCGTCGGATCGCCGTCCCGCAAGCCGACGACGTCGCAGTGTCCGACTTCGCCCTTCACGGTGTAGCCGAACTGTTCGAGGAAACGCTTGACGGGCAGATACAGGGACGTTTCCACGTCAGGCCTCCGGTTCCGAGCCTGCTGAGCATGGCCGGCCAGAGGTTTAGGACCGGCAAACACAGCCCAGCGACCGGTGGATGCCAACCGAAAATCAGGCCTCGCAAGCGAACCGAAGCTACCGCAAGCGCAACAAGTCGATGAAGCGGGTCCGTCCGTCATTCGGCCTTGGTCGGTCTACGCCTCCTTCAGGCTGATCCGGACGTCCCGGCAGCCCGTACAAACTCCCATGTCGCTCGACAAGACCATCCTTTCTCGCGGGGGCCATGCCCGTTCGGCGGGCCATTTGCGCTTCGTGCTCGGCGACCAGCTGACGCGCGAAGTGTCGTCGCTGGCCGGTCTCGACCGTGTCCACGATATCGTGCTGATGGTGGAGGTGGAGGCCGAGGGGCGCTACGTTCCGCATCACAAGCAGAAGATCGCCTTCCTGCTTTCCGCAATGCGCCATTTCGCCGAGGCGCTGCGCAGCGAAGGCGTCCGCGTCGACTACGTCCGCCTCGACGAAGCCGGAAACACCCATAGCTTCTCGACTGAACTCGCGCGCGCAGTTGCCCGTCATGCTCCGGCATCGGTCATCGTCACAGAGCCGGGCGAATGGCGGGTCAGAGAAATGATGTCGGACTGGGCCGAAAACCTCCCGGTGCCCGTCGAGATCCGGGAGGACGACCGCTTCATCTGCTCGCATGCCGAATTTGCCCGATTGGGCCTGGCTCGGAAGACGGGCCGCATGGAGTATTTCTATCGGGAGATGCGCCGCAGCACCGGCATCCTCATGCACGAGGGCGCGCCGGAAGGCGGACGATGGAATTTCGACCCGGAGAACCGCCGGGCGCTGCCGCGCGGGAAGTCCATTCCCACACGTCGGCGCTTTGCCCCTGATGACATCACCCGGGACGTCATCGCGCTGGTTGCGGCACGCTTCGGCGATCATTTCGGCGATCTGGAAGACTTCGGCTGGGCCGTCACGCGCCAGGATGCGTTACGAGCGCTCGACCATTTCATCACGGTGGGCCTGCCGGATTTCGGCGACTATCAGGATGCGATGAAGGGGGGCGAGGATTTCCTGTTTCACAGCCTGATCTCGCCCTATCTGAACTGCGGCCTGTTGACCGCGCGTGAGGTCTGCGCACGCGCCGAGGCTTGCTGTCGCGCGGGGACAGCGCCGATCAATGCCGTGGAAGGATTCGTCCGCCAGATCCTCGGCTGGCGCGAATTCGTGCGCGGCATCTACTGGGAAGAAATGCCCGCCTACGCCGCAAGCAACCACCTGCAGGCCACACGCGACTTGCCGGCGATGTACTGGTCCGGCGAGACCCCAATGCGGTGCATGGCCGAATGCATCGGCGCCACCCGGCGCCACGCCTACGCCCACCACATCCAGAGGCTGATGGTCACCGGCAACTTCGCTCTGTTGGCCGGCGTGGCGCCGGCGCAGATCGAGGCATGGTATCTCGCCGTCTATGCCGACGCCTTCGAGTGGGTGGAACTCCCAAACGTCCACGGCATGGCGATGCACGCCGATGGCGGCCGCCTCGGCTCCAAGCCTTATGCCGCTTCCGGGGCGTACATCGACCGCATGTCGGATTACTGCAAGGGGTGCGATTTCGATCCGAAGATCAAGCTGGGCCCCGCGGCTTGCCCGTTCAATTACCTCTACTGGAATTTCCTGATTGAGAACGAGCGCGTGCTTTCCGCCAATCCAAGACTGGCCATGCCTTATAGAACGATCGGGCGCATGTCGGTCTCGCAGCGTTCGCAGATCGTCGAATCCGCCAAAACCTTCCTGTCCGGATTGGCTTGAGACCAGGCGAAGCGACGCCGCAGAAACTGCCGTTTCAAGCCTGGTCGGGTTCGATACGCCGTCGCAGCCCCGCCGGGCGTTGATACTGGCGGTCGCCCGAGAGCAGCCCGAGAGCGGCACAAGTCGCCTCGCTCTCCCGGGCGAGTTCCTCGAACTGCACCGCCCGCCCGCTTCCCGCCCGCCAGAAATAACCCATGTCGCGACTCGTCGGCCATCCGTCCAGTGTGAGGAGAGCGATATCATCCTGCACATGGAACTCCGACCGCGCATAGAGTTCCGGAAACAGCGACATCCCCATGCCCATCAGCACCATCTGGCGCAATGCGTCGAGACTGGTGCCCTCATAGTCCTCCCGCATGTCCGCGCCGCATGCGGTGGCGAGTTCGCGGACCCGCTCGAACAGGTGGTGGCCACGCCCGAGCGTCAGCAGCCTCTCGCCGCGCAATGCCTTCGGATCCACATGGCTGCGGGACGCCAACGGATGATCCTTGGGCACCCCGAGGAAGATCGTCTCGCGGCAGAGCCAGCGGAAGGTCACCGCGTGCTCCGAGGTCGGCGCCGGCCCGAGCCCGCAATCGAGTGCACCGGAAATCACGTCGCGCAGGATCACCGCCGGACGTTCCTCCTTGATGTAGATCTGCAGGGCCGGGTACTTGGCATGCAGCATCGGCAGAAGGTTCGGCAGGAAATAGGGTCCGAAGGTCGGCGCCACGCCAAGCCGGATCAAGCCGCCCAGATTGCGCGTGCTGCCTGCCGCCGTCGCGACGATGTCGTCGAGCGTCAGCAGCACGCGGCGGGCCGCCTCAACCACCTCAACTCCCACCGGTGTCGGCTGGACGCGACCTGGCGTCCGGTCGAACAGCGTGGCGCCAAGCTGCGCCTCGAGTTGGGCAATCTGCACGGAAAGAGTCGGCTGCGAGACATGGCAACGCCGCGCCGCTGTGCCGAAATGGCCGGTTTCCGCAAGGGCGACGACATATTCGAGCTGGCGATGGGTCGGGCGAAAGGCCATGGCGATAGTCTCAGTCAATCGGTGATATTGAGACAATGCATTGGAACTATGGGCGCGTCCACGACATCCTGCCCCTACCAAAAGGAGGTTGACGTGCACCCGTTGATCGAACGCCGGACCACCCGGCGCGAAAAGCTGGAAGTCGAAAGGGCGGTTGTGCTCGGCGCGTTCCGCCCGGCAGCGAGCGCCTTCCCGCGGCCGGGCCGACGCACTGACCGCGATATCTGACGCGAACTCTGACCCGAGGTCCGGGCCCCTCTGACGGCGTCAGCCGCCATGTCGGTCCTCTCCCCTGCGATCGCCCGGAGCGGACTTGCGACCGGACAGTTCACGGCGCCCGCCCGGCACCGTGGGCCGTCCCGCGCGTGCGCCGCGGGCACTCTGAACCGAGGACCTCATGGACACGCTGATTTCGTTGATGGCGGCCGACTTCATCGGCAAGCCCCTCTGGCTCTGGATGAGCTTCCTGGGCATCGTCTTCGTCCTGCTCGCCTTCGACCTGGGCGTTCTCAACCGGGGCGACAAGGAATTGGGCATTGCCGAGAGTCTCAAGCTCTCTGCCTTCTACATCGCGGTTGCCGTCGTGTTCGGTGGCTGGATATGGCTCTCGATGGGGCCCGCTGCCGGCATTCAGTATTTCACCGGCTACGCCATCGAGAAGGCGCTCTCCATCGACAACGTCTTCGTCATCTCGTTGATCTTCTCCTATTTCGCCATTCCGAGGATGTACCAGTACCGAGCGCTGGTCTGGGGCATCGTCGCAGTTCTGGTCCTGCGCGGCATCATGATCGGCGTCGGTGCGGCGCTGGTGCAGGAATATGACTGGGTGCTGCTGCTGTTCGGCGCCTTCCTCGTCGTCACCGGAATCAAGATGCTCATCGTCCGTGAAGGCGAGGCGGACATTTCGAAGAACCCCGTGGTGCGCCTCCTCTCCCGCTTCCTGCGGGTGACACCCCAGATGCACGGGCAGCGCTTTTTCGTTCGCCAGCCTCACCCGGTAACGGGCAAGATCGTGCTCTGGATCACGCCGCTCTTTCTGGCACTGGTCGTCATCAACATCGCCGACCTCGTCTTCGCGGTGGACTCGGTGCCGGCGATCTTCGCCATTACAACGGACACCTACATCGTCTTCACGGCCAATATCATGGCGATCCTCGGCTTGCGCGCCCTGTACTTTGCTCTGGCGGCAATGGTCCACCGGTTCGAATATCTGAAATATGCCCTGGCGCTCGTGCTGGTCTTCATCGGCGGCAAGATTTTCTGGAATCACTTCTACGGCAAGCTCGACCCCGCCATTTCGCTCGGCGTGACCCTCGCGATGATCGCCGGCGGCATCGCCTACTCCCTCTGGAAGACGCGCCGGACGAGCGCCGGCGCCCATTGATCGGGCCGGCGGCCGCCGCCGTCGGCAACCCGCAATAGACCACCGTCAGCCGAGCCGGGCGCCGCGGGTCGCGAACCGCGCCCGGCTTGCGGTTGCCCGCATGCCCGAAGCATCGTGACCATGCCGTCGCCCGCTCGCTCTGGAGATTGCCCATGTCGCTGGCAAGCACCGCCCTCCTATCCCCGCCGGTCCTGTGCTTCGGCCTCGGCGCGCTTGCCAGCGCCTTGCGCAGCAATCTGCGCATTCCCGCGCCCGTGTTCGACGCCGTATCGATCTATCTCCTGCTGGCAATTGGCCTGAAAGGCGGAGCGGAACTGGCGGAGAGCCGCTGGTCCGACTTTGCCGCGCCAGCCATTGCCGGGCTCGCGCTCGGCATCGTCATTCCACTCTGGTGCTTCATCGCTTTGCGGCGTCTCGCCGGGTTCGGGACCGCGGATGCCGCATCGCTCGCGGCGCATTACGGTTCGGTCTCGGCCGTCACCTTCATAGCGGTGATCAATTATCTTGAACGCGCTGGTACATCCCATGAAGGATTCATGACGGCCGTTCTCGCCCTGATGGAGGCTCCGGCCATCGTGGTGGCCTTTCTGCTTGCGCGCATGGCAGGCGGGCCGGGTGGAAGCTCCCATTCCGGCCTCGGGGCCGCGCTTCGGGAGGTCGTTTCCGCGAAGAGCTTCCTGCTGCTGATGGGCGGTCTCGTCATCGGGGGCATCATCGGCAAGGCCGGGCTGGCACCGGTGCGCCCCTTCTTTGGCGACCTCTTCCTCGGCTTTCTGTGCCTGTTCCTCTTGGAACTCGGCATCGTCGCCGCCCAGAAGGCAGATGAGGCCTGGCAAGCGGGCCCGAGGCTTCTGGCCTTTGCAATCGCCGCGCCCATTGTGAACGGGTCCCTCGGCCTCCTCGCCGGCCACATGGCGGGATTGTCGGAAGGCGGCGCGGTGGTGCTGGCGACGCTCGCGGCGAGCGCATCCTATATCGCGGCGCCGGCTGCGGTCCGGCTCGCATTGCCGGAGGCGAATGCCGCCTATTCACTCGCAGCCAGCCTCGCGATCACCTTCCCGTTCAATGTGGTGATCGGCATTCCGCTCTATGCTGCCCTGGCTCAGGGACTTTATGGCTGAACACGCCGCCGCGGCACCGCACGAAAAGACCGCCGGCCGCCGAGGTCATGGCGGCTTTGCCGATCGAACCGATACGCCCACAACACGGCTCCTCCGAAGGCGTCGAGGGTATCCGGTTCTCGCAACGGCCGAATAGGCAGTTCGTGGCAACGACACCCCCGCGGGACCCCGATGCCGCCCGATCTGCACAAGACCCGGCTCGCGTCGTCTGGCGGGAGCGAGGTAGCGCCGCGGGACGCGACTTGACACACCCGCGCGGGCGCGCCAGATAATGACTGACCGTCAGTCACTATCTGGGTGCCAGTCATGCGAATGGATCCCGCGAAGCGGTCCGCCGAAATTCTCGCCTGCGCGTCCCGGCTGTTTCACGAGCGCGGGATCGGCGCGGTCACGATCGACGACATCGTCCGCGCGGCGAATGTCGCGAAAGGCACCTTCTACCTTTACTATCGCTCCAAGAGTGACCTTCTGGCCAAACTCGCCGACGCACTTATCCGGAGAATGGCCGAGACCGCGGAAGCGGCCGCGGCGCAGGCCGCCGATCCTCTCGATCAGTTCGCCGCCGCCGTCGCCGCGATGAGAACGGTCGGGCGCGAGGGCCGACATCTCGCCGAGGCGCTCGATCATCCCGACAATTTCGAGCTGCACGAGCGCACCAACGTCACGCTCGTCAGGACTTTGGCGCCGATCCTCGGGCGCGTGGTCGAGGCGGGCAATACCACCGGTGTGTTCAACGTCGCGGACCCGGTGCCCACCATCGAATTCCTGCTCGCAGGACAAGCCTTTCTGCTGGGCGACGGGCGGTTCGCCTGGTCCGAGGCCGAGTATCGGCGACGGCTGGACGCGACGTTGACACTGATCGAACGCGCTCTCGGTGCGTCGCCCGGATCACTCGCTCCGCGTCTCGGCGCCGTGGTCACTCAACCCGCAGCGGGCGATCAAGTCGCACGTTGACCCCGGCCCTGCCGCATCGCCACGGCTTCCCGCGATTTCCCCACCCGAAAGGCCGATCATGAAGATGGTTCGTATCGAGAAATACGTGCAGGGCGTCACGCAAGAGCGGTTCAAGCTACCGGCAGGCATTGCGCGTCTTGTTGTCCGCCTCCTTCCCACCGAGGCGCGGGCGCAATTGCGCCGGCGGGGGCTGGACGTGGACGCCTTGCTGAACACGGCGACACCGGCCGGTGACGTTCAATGGCTCGATGTCCGCGAAGACGGCGTCGAAAAGCGCATCTGCATCCGCATCGACAGGTAGCACGCCCAAGCCCTGGGCAGCGTCCCCCCCTCGCCCGGTAGGCACCCACGGTCCCATCGTACGCCGCCATCCTCCGAATTCCGGCGAGGCTTGCGTACGAATAGGCGGCGATCTCGTGCCTCTCGTCGCCGGGTCGGCTCCCCAGCCAGCCGTATTGCGATCCGGCTTTTGAACAGCGGCAGAGGCATCATTCTCGCTCACTGGATGAGCTTCTGTGTTCTGGCGAGGGCTGGGGCGAAGCCGTTGAGGGAGATGGTGAGGGGGATGGGGATGGGGGCTTTGGTGTCGGCGGCGACGGCGTTGAGGGTGAGTTTCTTGGCGGTCTTGAGCTTGGCGACCATGGCGGCGTCGAACGACAGCGGCACGAGGCAGCCGGCCGGGAGGCAGGTGGTGTAGGCGATGGGGGCGCCCGGCGCGGCGTCGTCGATCTGCAGGGTGACGCCGTCTGGCAGGGCGAGGCCGAACGGCATGACGACGGCGCCCTCGGCGGCACCGCCGTCGGCGGCATGAAGCTCGATCGCGAGCACGCGCTGGCGGTTCTGCTGGTTCATCTGGGTCTGGGAGAAGGT